>VBLM01000325.1:0-1254 GCA_005879095.1 Deltaproteobacteria bacterium | reverse complement strand
CGCCGAAGGGCACCTCCCGATCGTCGCCGTCCACCACTTTCACCTCCACGCCCGTGCGCGCGTAACCGCAGGAGCCGAGCAGCTCCTCGTAACGCGGGTGATCGGCGGCGGCGTGCATCCTCTTCGAGAGCCCGGTGATGGTCATGGGCGACTCGCCCTGCCCGAACAGCTGGAAGAGCCGCGGGCCGAAGAGGCTCAGGGCTTTCTTGAGATCGGCGACGTACATGGGGCCGCCGCCGTAGTAGATCGTTTTGAGGTTTTTCAGGTCGGCGCGCCCGGCCGCTTCGCTGTGCACCATCCGCGTGAGGACTGTGGGCGCGGCGAAAAGCGTGACGTTTGGATGGCGGGCGATGGCCTCGTAGGTGCGCAGAGGATCGAACGAGCCGCCCAGCACGACCTGGTGCGAACCCTTGAAGAGGTGGGGCAGGGCGTAGAGGCCGCCGCCATGCGAGAGCGGCGCGATGTGCAGCTGCGTGTCCGTCTCGTCGAGCGAGTCGATGTCGGCGTAGTAAGCGTGGCTCATGAACATGAGGTTGCGGTGCGAAAGCACCGCGCCCTTGGGACGCCCGGTGGTGCCGCTGGTGAAGAAGATCCACGCCGGATCGGAGGGCTTCATCGAGCGCGGCCGCGCGGGCGATTCGCCCAGGAGGCGCTGGTAGCGGTCCGTGCCGGTGCAGATCACACCCTGCAGCCCGGCCACCTCGCGCTCGAGCGGCGCGAGCCCCTCCGCGAGCGCGGGTGTGGTGAAGAGCAGCTTCGCGCCCGAGCTCTCGGCGATGTAAGCCACCTCCTTGGGATGGAGCTTGGCGTTGGTGGGCACGAGGCAAAGACCCGCGGTCCAGCAGGCGAAGTACAATTCCAGGACTTCCGGACTGTTCTCCATGCAAACTGCGACGCGATCTCCCGGGGCGAGCGTGGCCGAAAACGATCCGGCGATCCGCGCCACGCGGTCTGCGAGCGCGGCGAAGGTGAGAGTGACTGACTCTGAGCTGACGGCGGGGCGCTGCGGCAAACGTCGCGCGACCTCGAAGAAGGTGCTCGCGAGGTTCATGGTGAGGGAGCGCACCGTCTGTCGTTCGCGGGGAGTTGTCAAGGCGGGAAGGACGGCCAGGCGGGCGAATGTTGGCTTGCTACCGGCAGGGACATGCACCTGGAGCGCGCGTTCGTCGCTTGCGCGAGCGGGGCGAGAAACGTATAGTCACATGGCTATGCGACGTCTCTCCAGCCTCGATCGCGTCTTTCGTGCCTTGGCCG
>VBLM01000324.1 GCA_005879095.1 Deltaproteobacteria bacterium | reverse complement strand
CGCTCGACGACCTTGACCAGATTTCGATAATCGGACTGGCTGGCGATGACGACGAGTGAATTCGTGTTTTTGTCGGCGGTTATTTTGACCTGCCCGCTGAACAGGTCCGCGGTGGCCGCTCCCGCGGTGCCGCCGGCAGGAATGCCGGTGGGTCCCGGACCGCCGCCGCCCGTTCGCTTCGCGGAAGTGGAAAGACCTTGCGCGAGCGCCTGCAGCGTCGAGGCCACCTCTTCGGCTTTGGCGTTTTCCAGGTAGTAGACGTGCACGCCTCCCTCGCTCGAGGGCACGTCGAGCTGGCGAATCAGTTCCAGCACCCGCTGGAACGACTTGCCGCCGGCGATGACGATCAGCTTGTTGGTCCGCTCCTCGGGGATGATCTTGCTCACCTGCAAAGGTCCCGCAGCGCCGGCTGTTGCCGGCTGTCCCGGCTGTGGAATCGGCACCGGCTGACCAGGCTGCTGCATCGGCTCGACCACGCCGATCTGCCGCGAGATGCCCGGCTTGCCCGCCGCGCTGCTCTGCGCCTGGAAGATCTCGGTCAGCTTCTGCGCCAGCTCCTGGGCGCCGGCGTAGAGCACCGGCACGATGTGGATCTCCTCCGAGCCGCCGGGCTGATCGAGCTGCCCCACCAGCTTCTCCAGCCGCCGCATGTTGAGGCCGAGGTCGGAGATGATCAGCGTGTCGGGCGGAAAGATCTGGAAGTCCGAATCGCGCGAGGTGAACTGGTTGAGCACGTTGCGCATCTGGTCCGCTTCGACGTAGTGCAGCTTGAACAGCTTGGTGACCATCTGCTCGGTGGGCGGCGCCTCGGTATCCGGTCCGACGTAGAGCGGCACGTTGGCGCGCGACGACTGCTTCTTCTCCACCAGCTTCCAGTAGCGGCCCACCGGGTAGACGGCCCAGTTGTTGGCGTCGAGGGCGGCCACGAAAACGTTCCACACTTCGTCGGCGGGAATCGGCGAGTTGGAGAGGATCGTGATCTTGCCGGAGACGCGCTCGGGCAGGATGAAGTTGCGCTGGGTGAACTGGCTGACGAACTGGATCACCTCGGCCAGATCGCGCTTGTCGAACGACATCACCACCGTCTTCGCGTTGTTGTGGATCTCCTTCTTGTCGACGGCGGGAGTGTTCGGCGGCTCGGTGATCGCGGTCGCGGTCGGCGTCGCAGGAGAAACCGGCGTCTGCGGCGCGATCGTGTTCTTGTACGGCGGCGAGGCTGGCCGCGCCGGCGGAGGCGGCGCCGGCGGCTGCTGCACCGGCCCTGGAACCGGCGGCCGGGTTCCCGGCTTGACGAAGACGCCGCGATTCGGCGGCACGATCTTCCGTTGCGCGCCGCGCTGCGGCGGCTTCACGTCTCCCTCGATCTCCGCGTCCTGCTGAGCCTGCAGCGGCAACGCGAGCGTGACGGCTGCGACGAGCGCGAGCGTGCGCATGGCGGACTCTGATCTCCTGGCGTTCACTCGATGGAGTACGACTTGCGTAGCGTCTCGCCGCGGCGCTCGAGCTCGATCTCGATGCGGCTCGCATCGCGCAGCTTCTGGTAGATTTCCAGCGCCTTGTCCGGGCTGTTCATCTCGTAGCCGTTGATGCGCCGGATCACGTCGCCGTTCTGGATGCCGATCTTTGCGTAGAGGCTGTCGGGGACGATGGAAAACAACTTGAAACCATTGGCGACGCCGTTCTTGAACGACGGCACGATGCGCGCCTTGGTCACCAGATCGGAGAGGTTGGTGAGCGCGTTGTTGATCTCGCTCTTCGCCACCACGTACTGGTTTTCCGAGAGTTGCTTGACGCCTTCGCCGCCGCCGCCCGCCTGCGGGGGCTGGGGCACCGGCGAGATGCCGATGTTGGGCGGCGCGGCGGCGCTGTTGTCGATGTATTCGTTGACGCCGTTGTTGTCGATCAGCACGCGCTCCTTCTCGACCGCGTAGATGCGCGCGCCCTGGTACTTGAGTACTGCGGCGGGTCGGCGATGGCGGTGCCGACCAGCGTGCCATGGAGCGCTGTCTTCACCGGCACCGGATTCCACCCTTTTGGCTCCGGCGCCTCGACAGGCCCTTCGGCCGTCACCGGTTTGGGCAGCGGGACGTCGAACAATTTCGCGACCTTGTCGGCGTCGAGCTCGGTGCGCTGCGCTGCCGCTGGTTGCGGCGCGGACGCCGCCTGCTGGACCAACGCGGGTTTCGGCGCGATGGCCGTCGCGGCGATCGTGTTCACCGTGCGCGCGGCGAAATACGCGCCCAGCAGCACGGCCGCGAGATTCAACGCCCACGAATAGCGCTGGAGGACGAGCTCCATGAACCCTGCGGAACAGCAAGGGTCGTGCCAGTTATTTCAGACTTTTTCACTGCGCCACGCACGGCCGCAGGGCAGCCGGCCGACATCCTGGCAAACCATTGGGGGTCCTTGCTGCCAAAATGTCAGCGCGTTCTCCGATGCGAACATTTTCGATCCGGCGCCTCCGGCGCCTCCACCAAGGGGGAGCTCGCTCCCCCCTGGACCCCCCAAAAGGGTTGGGTTCATTCTTTTTCGCGATCGAGTTTGCGGTAGATGGTGCGCGCGGCGATGCCGAGCAACTGCGCGGCGAGGTTCTTGTCGCCCTTGGTGTGGCGCAACGTCTCGCGGATCACGCGCAGCTCGATGTCCTCCATCGTGGTGCCGAGCGGAACCGCCAGCGTGCGTCCCTCGACCGCGCCGGCCAGGCCGGCTGCACGCGCTGCACCGCCGCTGCGCACCGACTCGGGCAGATCGTCGACCTCGATTTCCGCGCCGCGCGAGAGCACGACCGCGCGTTCGATGGCGTGCTCCAGCTCGCGGACGTTGCCGGGCCACGGATAGGCCTCGAGCGCCGCCAGCGCTGCGCGCGTCAGACCGCGGATCGGCTTGCCGTTCTTGGCCGCGTAGCGCGCGATGAAGTGATCGGCGAGCAGCGGCACGTCCTCGACCCGATCGCGCAGCGGCGGCAGCACCACCTGGATCACGTTCAATCGATAGAAGAGATCCTCGCGAAACTTGTTTTCGCGCACTCGCGCCCCGAGATCCTGATTGGTCGCGGCGACCACGCGGCAGTCGACCTTGATGGTTCCGGTGCCGCCCAGCCGCTCGATCTCCCCCTCCTGCAGGAAGCGGAGGAGCTTGACCTGCACCGACGGCGTCAACTCACCGACTTCGTCGAGGAAGAGCGTGCCACCCTGGGCGCGCTCGATGCGGCCCTCTTTCCTCTGCACCGCGCCGGTGAACGCGCCGCGCTCGTAGCCGAAGAGCTCGCTCTCCAGAATCGTCTCCGGAATCGCGGCGCAGTTGATCGGCACGAACGGCCCGGCTGCGCGCGGCGAATGCTCGTGCAGAGCGCGCGCGAACAATTCTTTTCCGGTGCCGCTTTCGCCGAGCAGCAGCACGGTCGCGCTCGAAGGCGCGGCCTGCCGGATGATGTCCAGCGTCGCCCGCAGCGACGGGCTCTGGCCGACGATCGGCTGCTGCGCTCCCGCGAGCCGCGCGCGCAGTTGCTTGTTCTCCTGGACCAGCCGCCGCTTGTCGAGCGCCTGCTGGACGCTCTTCAGCACCGCGTGACGCTTCAATGGCTTGGTGAGGAAATCGTACGCGCCGTCCTTCATCGCGGCGACGGCGGCCTCGACCGTGCCATAGGCGGTCATCAGCACCACTTCCGCTTCCGGCGCGACCGCGCGCACACCGCGCAGCAGTTCCTGACCGCTCATCCCCGGCATCATCAGATCGGTGAGCACCACGTCGACCGGCTCGCCGCGCAGCGACTCGAGCGCCTTCTCGGCGCTGTTCGCGAGCAGCACCCGCCAGCCCTCGCGCGCGAAGATGCGCTCGAGCGAGTCGAGGTTGGCCTGTTCGTCGTCGACGACGAGCACGGTTCCCTGCATGGGCGGACTATACTCTGGCGCGCGAATGGCGACCGCGCTCATCGGCCACGGCGGGTTCATCGGCGCGAACCTGCTCGCGCAGGCGCACTTCGACGTGAGGGGCGAGGCGCCGCTGCCGGGTGAATACGATCTGGTCGTCTGCGCGGGCGCGCCGGGCGAGAAGTGGAAGGCGAACCGCGATCCGGAGATCGATCGGCTCGCCATGCGCCGATTGATCGACGGTCTCACGCAGGTGCAAGCAAAGAAGTTCCTCCTCGTCTCCACTGTCGACGTCTATCCGCGGCCGTTCGGCGTCGACGAAGACACGCCCATCGATCCCGCCGCAGCCACGCCGTACGGCCGGCACCGGCGCGAGCTGGAGCTCTTCTGCGCCGAGCGCTTCGGCGCGACCGTCGTGCGGCTGCCGCTCCTCTTCGGGCCGGGGCTGAACAAGAACGTCCTCTTCGATCTGTTGATCGATCACGACGTGGAGAACATCCATCCCGACGGAGTATTTCAGTACTACGCCGTCGCCCATCTCTGGCGCGACGCCAACATCGCCCTCGAGCGCGGCCTGGCCGCGCTGAACGTCGCAGGTTCGCCGGTGCCCACCCGCGAGCTGGCGCTGCGCTGTTTCGGCCGCGAGCTCACCACCTATCCGAGCGCGCCGCCCCCTCATTACGACGTCCGCTCGAAGCACGCCCCTCTCTGGGGCGGCGCGCAGTATCTGTATTCAAAGGAGCGCGTCCTCCACGAAATTACCGAATTTATCGAAAAGGAACGCGCGCTGTAAAAGCTGAAGCTTTACTCGGCGAACAGGGCCTGCACGAATTCGTGCGGATCGAATTCTTTCAAGTCAGCCACTTTCTCGCCGATGCCGACGTAGCGTACGGGGATCTTCAACTCGTCGCAGATGCCGATGATCACTCCGCCCTTCGCGGTGCCGTCGAGCTTGGTGAGCACGAACCCGGTCACGCCCAGCGCCTCGTGGAACTGCCGCGCCTGCTGGATCGCGTTCTGTCCAGTCGTCGCGTCGACCACCAGCAGCACTTCCTGCGGCGCGCTCGCGTGCGCCTTGCCGAGGGTCCGTTTCACGCCCTTGAGCTCGTCCATCAGGCTGGTCTTGGTGTGCAGGCGGCCGGCGGTGTCGCAGAGCACGACGTCGATCTTCTCGTTGCGCGCGCGCGTGACGGCGTCGAAGAGGACCGCGCCCGGATCGCTCTGGTCCTTTCCGCGCACGATCGGTACCTGCGCGCGATCGGCCCACACGTCGAGCTGCTCGCCGGCCCCGGCGCGGAACGTGTCGCCGGCGCCGAGCAGCACCGACTTTCCCGCGACCTTCAGCTTGGCGGCGAGCTTGCCCACCGTGGTCGTCTTGCCGGTGCCGTTGACGCCGACCACCATCACCACGAACGGAGGCGGCGTGTCCGGCAGCCCGCCGTGTCCGGACTGTCCCGGCGCGGCGCCGAGCGAGAGGATCCGCTCGATCTCCTCGCGCAATGCCGATTTCACTTTCGATAAATTCGATAATTCGTTCCGCTTCAGCCGCTCGCGCACGCTCTCCAGCAACGCCGTCGCGGTGCGCACGCCCACATCGGCGGAAAAAAGGATCTCCTCCAGCTCACCGAGCGCGGCGTCGTCCAGCTCGCGCGCCGCGCCGAGAAACGCGTTGAGCCGCGCCATGAAGCCGCCGCGCGTCCGCGCCAGGCCCTCCGCGAGCGTGCGGCCCTTTTCCTGCTCGACCAGCTTCTTGCGTGCTTCTTCCCCGGCGCGGCGCGCGGCCTCGGCGCGGGCGGCTTCCTCCGCGCGGGCCTTCGCTTCGGTTTCTTCGCGCGCCGCGGCCTCGGCGAACTTGCGCGCCTTGTCCAGCGCCTCCGCCGTCTTGCGCTGCTCGTAGTCGACCTTCCGCTGCAAGTCGGAGATCTCGCGCTCGTAGCGCTGCACCTCGGCCCTGGCCGCCGCCGACTGCGGATCGCGCGACACCGCGTCGCGCGCCGTCTGCAGCGAAGCCTGGGCCTTTTCCAGGTCCTCGCGCGCGCGTTGCTCGCGTGCGACGCGATCGGCCGGCGCCGCGATCTCGGGCACCTCGATCTTCGGCAGCTCCGCGGCGAGCGGCTTCCCGGGCAGCTTTTCCGGCGGTTTTTTCCGACGAGCGACCGCGGCGCGAGCGAGCAGCGCGACCAGCAGCGCTGCCGCCACGAGGATGACGACGGCGACGAGCAGCTGCGCGCTGCCGGTGAGTGCGAGCAGCAAAGCCGTGGTTATTCGGGCAGCGCCGGCGGCGCCTTCGAGCTCACCGCGTCGAGCGGCATCGGCTGAGCGGCGCCCGGCTGCGAGGCGACCATCGCCGAGTGCCACCGGCGCTTGCTGCCGGTATCGTCGCCGCAGTTCTTGGCGGGCCCGTCGCAGGCGATGATCTGGTAGAAGACCGCGCCCTCGTCCTGGGGCGGCAGTTGCGTCTTGTAACCGCCGTAACCGCCGGTCGGATCGAGGTCCATCTCGGTCATCTGATCCTGCGCGTCGTTCCCGCGCCAGAGGACCGCGACGTGCTCGGGCAGGTCGCCGCTGTCCGACGAGGGCACGATCTGCGCGCGCACCACGAACGGCTTGCCCGGCTGCACCCGATAGAGCGGCAGGTGCGAGAACTGGTACGGCCCGGCGGCCTGTCCACTCGAGGCAACGGCGGTGGAAGCCGCCGCCTGCATTGCGCTCGGCTTGAAGGTCACCGTGTACGGCGTCTTCGCGTCGCCGTCTCCCTGCCGCGTCATCAGCCCGGCCGCGTTCTTCGCCGCGATGAAATACTCGACGGTTCCCTTGGCCTGCGGACTGGGGATCACGGCCTCGTAGCTGTCGCCCTCGGTGTGCGTCAGCGGCATGCTGCTGTAGCCGGCGGCCCCCGACAGCTTGGTCTGGAGAATGGCCACCGCGACCGGCGACTCCGACTTGATCTTCATCCGCACGGTGAAATCGCGCCCCTCGGGCGGCTGCGTGCTCGGCTTGCGGTGCTCGATCACCGGCGGCTCCGGCGCCTTGGCGTTTGGCTGCGCGGTCTCTTCCTTCTTCGTCGTCTCGCGCGTGGCGACGCGCTCGCCGCCGCCCTTGCCCGGCTTGCCGCCCGCCGCCATCGGCTTGCTGGCAGAGCCGTAGGTCGAGGGGCCGTTGCCGAGCAGATCGCTGGACTCGATCCAGTATTCGGTGTCGCCGCCGCCCGGGAAGCTGGCCTTGAAGACGTCGTCGTAGTCGTTCTTCACCATCGGCGTGTCCTCGACCCTCCCGCCCGAGCTGCGGTGGTGGACGATGGCGGAGAGCACGCCGGTCTCGTCGGTGATGCGGGCCTCGACCAGCACCTTGCCGCTCTTGCTGCTGGCTTTCACGTCGCTGATCTGCGGCGGCTTGGTGTCATCGGCGAATGCTGCGGGAGACACGAAGAGTGCTGCTGCGGCGGCGAAGACGAGGGTGCGCATGTGACGACAGATACCGCCGCAAGCCGCAGGCCGCAAGCCGCACGGCGGGTCAGGCGGCTGCCGTCGCGCCCTGTGGTGAGAGCTTCACCGAGACGGTCTTGGAGATGCCCGGCTCTTCCATCGTCACGCCGTAGAGCGAGTCGGCAACTTCCATGGAGCGCTTGTTGTGGGTGATGACGATGAACTGCGAGCTGCGGCTCATCTCGCGCACCATCTCGTTGTAGCGGCCGACGTTGACTTCGTCGAGCGGCGCATCGACCTCGTCGAGCAGGCAGAACGGCGTTGGCTTGATTAAAAATATAGCAAATATCAAACTGACCGCAGTGAGGGCCTTCTCGCCACCGGAAAGCAGATTGACGCTGGTCAGCTTCTTGCCCGGGGGCTACGCGACGATCTCGACGCCCGGCTCCGCCCCGGGCGCCGGATCCTCCACCAGCTGCAGCTCGGCCATTCCTCCGCGGAAGAGCCGCGGAAAGACCTGTTGGAAGCGATCGTTGACCAGCGCGAACGTCTCCTTGAAGCGCTGCTTGGAAGCCTTGTCGATGCGCCCGATCGCCGAGCGCAGCTTGGCGATGCTCTCCTCGAGATCCGCCTTCTGCGCAGTGAGGAAGGCATGCCGATCGCCGACCTCGCGCGCCTCGTCGATGGCGGTGAGCGATACCTCGCCGAGCGCATCGATCTTCTCGCGCAGCGCGCGCATCTTCTCCTCGGCGGCGGAAACGTCCAGTTGCAGCGCCGCCTCGCTCCGCGCCGCCGCCACGTCGGCGAGCTCCATCAGATTCCGCTCGCGCACTGTCTGCTCGAGGTGGGTGATCTCCAGCCGCGTCCCCTGGATGGCCAGCTCGGCCCGATTGCGGCGCTCGCCGATCTCGCGAGCCTCCTCGCGCGCCTTGCGCACTTCCTCGTCGCCGCCCTGCAGCCGCTGCTGCGCCTGATCGTACTGCGCGCGCGCCCGGCCCAGCTCCTCGCGCAGCCGCTCCGAATCGGCGAGCAGCTGCTTCAGCTCGGAGGCCGCCATCTCCTGACGGGCGGCGAGCGCTGCGTCGCGCTCCTTGCCGGCCGCGATCTCGGCGGAGAGCTTTTCCCGCCGCGAATCGACTTCGGAGCGCTGCTCTTGCAGACGCTGCAGCGATCGCGCCAGCCCTTCTCGCCGCTCGGCCACCGCCGCGGCATTCACTTTCGCGCGCGTCACCTCCGCTTGCACGGTTTCGGACCGCTCGCGAGATTTCAAAAGCTCGGCCTGCAGCGCGCGCAGCCGCGCTTCCCGCTCGCTCTGTTCGCCTTCGCCGGCGGTCACCGCATCGCGCGACGCCTGCTCCTCGCGCGTGACCTCGCCGAGCGCGCCGGCCAGATGCTCCTTTTCCTGGTGCAGCACCTGATCGCGCTGCGCGATCCGCGACAGCGTTTCCTGGTGGTGGGCGACGTCGCGCTCGAGGCGCAACTGCGACAGCTCTTCCTCGCGCTCCTCGTGGACGAGACGTTTGACGGCCGTGTCCGCGGTCTGCACCCGCGCCGCCAGCTGCGTCACTTGATCGCTCAAGAGGTGCAGCGGCGCCTCCAGCTCCTGCACCGTCCCGGCCAGCTCCTGCACTTCGCGCCGCTTGTGCAGGAGTCCGTCGGCCACGCCCTCGAGCGCGCCTCCGGAGACGATGCCCTCCCTGTCCACGACCTCGCCGTCGTCCGAGACGAACGTGCGCTCGCCGGGATTGGCCGCCCAGAGCAGCAGCGCGGTCGACAGCGAGTCGCAGAGAAAAACGTCGGCGAGCAGGTAATTGCGGAGCCGCTCGTGCTCCGGCGCACAATCGACTACCTCGACCGCTCTTGTCGTACCCTCCGGCGCCGCCAGCCGTGCGCCTTCGGGCGTGAGCGGCAGCTGCTCCATCTCCGTCAGCGGCACGAACGAAGCGCGTCCCGCGGCGGCCTTGCGCAGGTAGTCGACCGCCCTGAGACCGGCGGCGTGACTCTCGACGAGAATCAGCTGCAGTCGCTCGCCGAGCACGGCCTCGATCGATCGCTCGTGCCGCGGCTCGACCTTGAGCACGTCCGCGACCAGCCCGTAGATGCCGTCGCGCCGCCGCTCCTCTTCCTCGCGCAGCATCACCCCCTTCACGCCGCGCCCGTACCCTTCGAAATTCTTCTGCAGCTCGAGGAGCGAGGTGAGGCGGCTGCGCCGATCGGCCAGCTCTTCGCGCAGCTTGATCAACAGCGCCTCGGTCTCGCGCTGCTCGGCGCGCCCGCGCGCCAGCTCTTCCTCAGTGGCGGCCTTCTGCCCGCGGAGCGCGCGCCGTTTCTCCTGCGTTTCGACGAGCTGCCTGGCAAGCTCGTCGCGCTGCCGCGCGATCTCCTGCGCCCGGGCCTCGAGCTGCTCTTTTTCCGAGTCTGTCTTCTGCATCCGCGCGGAGAGATCGGTCCGCCGCCGCTCGAGGTTGACGAGGTTGGTGCGGTGGTTGGCGAGGCGGGTGAGAACGCTCACCGCCTGGTGCCGCTCGGCTTCGACGCCGTGCTGCGCGTCGTGAATTTCCTGCAGTGCTTTTTCCAGCGCGTCCTCGGCCTGCTTCTGCCGCGCCTCGTCCTCGGCGGAGGAATCCAGGAGTCTCTGCTGCTCGAGGCGCAGCCCTTCCTCCTCGCGCGCGAGCAGATCCAGCCGCACTCCGAGCAGGCCGAGCTCCTCCTGGTGCTGCACCTGCCGCGCCGCGATCGCTTCGCGCTCACGGGCCGCGAACTGCATCTCCTGCTCGTGCAGCCGCAGTTGCTTGTCGATCCGGTGCGAGTGCTCGGCCAGGTCCTGGACCTTTTTTTCGTCCTCGAGCAGCTGCAAGCGCTCCGCGGAGAGACCGGCTTCGAGCCGGGCCGCGTGCGCGTCGGCGACCTTCTCCGCCTCCGTGGCATCGGCCAGCTCGCGCGCCTGCGCGCCCTCTGATTCTTTGAGCTGCAGGTAATTCCGGCAGGCCGCGAGCAACTCGAGCTCGCGCAGCTCGCCGCGGAGCTCGCGGAACTTTTCCGCCTTTTTGGCCGCCCGCTCGAGAGACGTGAGCCGTTGCTTCACTTCGCCCACCACGTCCGAGAGCCGCAAGAGATTCTGTTCGGTCGCCTCCAGCTTGCGCTCGGCCTGCTTGCGCCGCGCCTTGTACTTGGTGACCCCGGCGGCCTCCTCGATGATGCTGCGCCGATCTTCCGGCTTGGCGCTGACGATCAGGCCGATGCGCCCCTGCTCGATGATCGAATACGCGCGCGTCCCCACGCCGGTGCCGAGGAACAGCTCGGTGATGTCGAGCAGCCGGCAGGCGGTCTTGTTGATTTCGTAATCGCTGTCGCCGTTGCGGAAGAGCCGGCGCGTGACGGTGATCTCGCCGAAGCCCGCGTACTGCGGCGGCACCAGCCGGCCGTCGTTCTGAAACGTCAGCGAGACTTCGGCCATGCCAGTGGCCGGTCTGCTCTCGCTGCCGGCGAAGATCACGTCCTCCATGGCCCGCCCGCGGAGCTGTTTCGCGCTCTGCTCGCCCATCGCCCAGCGGATGGCGTCGACCACGTTCGACTTCCCGCAGCCGTTGGGACCGACCACGCCGGTGATGCCGTCATCGAAGGAGAAGACGACCCGATCGGCGAACGACTTGAAGCCGGAGATCTCCAGGCGACGGATCTTCATCGGGCGCGAGGATCAGCACGAACGCCACCGATTCTCAAGCTTGATTTCCGCCCGGAAAGCTGGTTGCTGCTGCGGCGTGTGAACCAGCCCACCTGGTCGGCGATCCTCGAAGTGCGGGATCCCGACGGCACCCGCACGCGCCATCCGTTCCGCCATCCGCGGATCAAGGTCGGCCGGCAGCGCGACAACGATCTCTCGCTCGCCGACGAGGGCGTCAGCCACCAGCACTGCGAATTCGTCTCCGAGCACGGCTGGTTCGTGGTGCGCGATCTCGGCAGCCAGAACGGCACCTGGCTCAACGACCGGCGCGTCGGCGAAGCGCGGCTGCGCGACGGCGACGAGGTGCGCATCGGCGGCACCCGGATCCGCATCGCGCTGGAGGGCGACGTGCGCCGGCCGAATCGGCGCAGCCAGTGGCGCGCGTTCGGCGTGGTGCTCGGGATTGCCGCCGCGGGCCTGGTGATCTGGCGGCTGTGGGCCCATGAGGGAATGCTTCGGGCCCGCTACGTGAGCGCGCTGCGCGAGCATCTGCAGCACGATCCGTGTGCGGCGCCGCAGCTCGGCGATCTCGACGCGATCGACAAGCAGCTCGCCGGCCGCAGCATCGCCATCGCTCTCGACAAAGGCGAGGTGCGCATCTCGAAAGCGGACGAGCAGGCCGACCGCGAGCTGCTGGCGATCTACCGCCGCAAGGCCGAGCTCGCGGCCGCGCTCTCCTCGGCGCTGACGCAGGGCCAGCAGGGCGAGCGCGAATCGCTCGAGCACATCGTGCGGCTCGGGCAGCGATTTTCCACTGGAAAGGATCGCAAGGTGGCGGCCTTTACCGAGGGCCTTTTGCGCGAGCGCGAAAAAGCCGCCGACGGGCTGGTGCAGGGCGTCGTGCAGCACCGCGCCGATACCGAGCGGCTGGCGGGACTTACCGAAGCCGTCGTCGTGCGCCGCGAAGCCGCCTCCGCCGCTGCTCTCGCGCACTTCCAGTTCGCCAGCACGGTGCCGAAGCTCGTCGAGGCCTGCCGTATCGAGGTCGCGCGCACATCGGCCGGCGCGACCGGCGCGCTCAAGGCGCTGGAAGAGTAGGCCCCCCGGCTACCGCGACACGTGGACGCTGCGTGCGTCCCAGAAGCGCAGCGGCTCGTGCGCCCAATCGCCGGCATAATCGACGCCGATCCGCGGCCCTCGCACCGTCCGCGGCTTCGGCGGCCGGCGCGGCAGGATGATCAACTCGGAGTCCGCCGAGCAGAGATCGCCGCGGTTGTGCCG
>VBLM01000327.1 GCA_005879095.1 Deltaproteobacteria bacterium | reverse complement strand
GTGTTTCTGAGCACGTGCCGGCTGGATTGCCTTTCCCAGCCGCGAACACACATGACCGCCGGGCGTGGGCGTCTCGAGCCCGCGAATGCGCGTTCGGCGTCGTATTTGGGCAGCCCCATTGACGCGCCGTCCCGGCCGCGAAATCGCGTCACCGTGCGTCTGCGGCACTCGGAAAAACGTCTGTTACCACGGCGTCATGAACACTCTCCAATTGCCGTCAAATCGGGAACTGCTCGACGCCACTCGCACATTCTTGTCGCGCGCGCCGCGCGCCGCCTGCCGGCGCTGATCGATGCGTTGCGATCGCGTCGCGTCCACCTCACCGGCCTGCGTCTGCTGGTACCGCACCTGAGCCCTGAGAACTGCGAAGAAGTACTCGGTCGCGCGGCGGGCAAGTCGAAGCGTGACATCGAGGAACTGGTCGCGCGCCTCGCACCACAACCGCCCGTTGTGGCCGTCGTTCGCAAGGTAGCCGCGGCGCCGATCGCGCCGCCGCCCGGACCGGCATTGCCGATGACAGTCGTTCCCCCTCCGCCGCCACGCCCCGTTGTCCGGCCGCTCGCGGCGGATTCCTGGAAGGTCCAGTTCACGGCGAACAATCAGCACGCCGCCGAACTCGTCTACGGCCGCGCGAAAATGGAAGCCAGTCGCGCGGCAAAGGTCACGTCGAGACAGCCGCGACTCTTGTGAACGGTGCGCGCCCGCCACTTCATCGGCGCGCGACCAGACGCCCTTACGGCGAGAAGGTCCCCAAGGCGCATTCAGCGTAGGCCAACGGCAGGCCGGTCCGGAAGGCCGGCACGTCCGGAACGTCCCAAGGCGCGGAGTTGGCGACGATGGTCCCCGAGTACTGCGCCCCCGCCTCGAGGAATCCGGGCGGCACCGCGACCGACGTCGCTCCGTGCACGGTCATCTGCAGCGACTTGAAGCCAGCCGCCGCCGGCTGCCGCCAGATGCTCACGAGGTAGGACGTCGCCGTACCCAGCGACGGCGGCGACCACGAGAGCGTCGGCTGCGTCCCGACTCCGGTCTGGGCCACGAATGCGTCGCGGCCGTTCACCAGCGGCGCGCGGGGCGGGCTGAGCCGCGGAACGATCGGGGAGGTCTCTGGCATCGCGTCCATCGTGAAGATCTCGCCCCCGAGCGTCCGGTCAGGCGATTCGAAGAAGTACGCCGGGTATCGCAGCTCCTTCCATTCCGGCCCGAGGAACTGCCCGTACGAGACGTCGCCGTAGTTCACGTCCAAGCCGTCGGGTACCTGCACCCAGAGGACCGAAGTGGCCGCCGAGGCGTACGGCAGGTTGGGAAAGTCGAGCGAGTGCGGCACGGCGAGAATCGAGACGCCGCCCGAGGCGACGTCGGTAAAGCCGGCGGCGGGGTTCACCTGTTTCGCGAGCGCGGCCCACTGCGTGCCGCGAACATCGACGTGGAGCGAGCCGGTCTGCGGCGCATCGGCCAGCGCGACCGAGAGGCTCGCCGCCGTGCCGTCGGTGAGCGTCAGTGTGTCGAGCCGCTGGTACCGCGCCGCCCGGTGGGCCACGCCGCCGCCGAGCGCGCGAGTGGCGCGCTGGTAGATGAATTCGACGTCGCCTTTCGACACATCGGGCAGTCCAGCCGGCGTCGTGCTCGTCGCCATCAGGTTCCAGTCGAACGTGCCGTGCCAGGTGGTGGCGGCCGCCGCCGGACGGACGGAGTGCGGCCTGCCGAAGGCGTTCGCCTGAGATCCCGCGACCATCAAGAGATCGCCGGTATACGCGCCGGAAGGATAGACCCACGGCAAAAGATTCGAGATGTCGAGCGTGACCTGTGGCGAGTGCGTCGCGATCTGCACGTCGGGCCGCGCCGCCGCGATCATGCTCAAGTCCGGCGTGCTGGTGGTGAACGCGAACAGCTGCGCGCCGTAGTCAGCCTCCTTGTAGAGCGTGTCGATCTCGAGGAAGTACTGTCCTTGCGGCACGTTGGGCACCGAAAAGCTGTAGTCTGGCGCGCTGACCACCGGCATCCGCGAATAGCCGGTCGAACCCGGCACCCACAGGGCGGTGACGTGCATCCGCAGGCCGAGCGCGCCGCCCAGCGTGGCCGAGGCGCCGCTGTCGGGTTGATAGATCGTGACCAGCCGGCCGCTGACCGTCCGCCCTGGCGGTGGACGGCGGAAATAGCCGGAACCCAGCCGCGACACCTGCGCGGTCGCGATTCCGGCCGAGATCGAGGCGAGGATGGTCTCGCCGTTCCAGTAGAGGGCGGCGGAATCGCTGTCGACGGCGAACGAGACAGCGGCAGGCACCGCCAGCGCAAGTGCCGGGTCGAAGGTGGCCTGCGGCGAGAGCGCATCGATGGGTCCGTCCGACTGCGTCACGGTGATCTGCGTACCCTGCGGCAGAGCACCAGCCGGCAGGTGGAGTGAAAGACCGCCGGCGACCCCGATCACGGCCCCTTGGGGACCGACTACGAAGGTGGCTTGACTGTTGCTGCCCAGCCGAAGGGTGCAGGCGAGGGTGCAGGCGAGGGCAAGCGCTGGAAGCCTCATCGGGTCCTCCGTGCCGCTGAAATGGACCTCCAAGCCCCTACATCGGCAACAGCGGCCGCCGGCGGCTGTCCACCAGCGGGCGGACGGGCAGGCGAGACGACCGTGGGAATCGCGCCTTGCCCGCACCCGTTTCGTGAGAGCAGGATTCGAAAGCTGACTTCGCCGATCTCCTGCGTTACGCTTCGCGCCCAGCCGAGCCCTTGGAGGCAGGACACATGTTCTTCAGCAAGAACGACAAGTCGGACCCGTCGGGCCGCAAGCCGGCCGTGCGTACCGTTCCGCTCCTGCCGCTGCGCGACATCATCGTTTTTCCACACATGGTCGTACCCCTCTTCGTCGGGCGCGAGAAGTCCATCGCCGCGCTGGAAGAGGCGATGGGGCACGACAAGGACATCCTCCTCGCCGCCCAGAAGAAGGCGAAGACGAACGAGCCGTCGCCCGACGACATCTTCGAGCTGGGTACCCTGGGAACGATTTTGCAGCTGCTGCGCCTGCCCGACGGCACCGTGAAAGTCCTGGTCGAGGGGAAGAAGCGCGCCCGCATCCGTAAGTATCAGGCACATGACAAGTTTTTCCTCGTCGAGGCGGAAGAGGTCGACGAAGTCAGCGAGCGGAACGTCGAGGTCGAGGCACTGGTCCGCTCGGTGCACGCGACGTTCGAGGCCTACGTCAAGCTCAACAAGCGGATTCCGCCCGAGATGCTGATGTCGGTGGCGACCATCGACGATCCGGCTCGGCTCGCCGACACCATCGTCGCGCACCTGTCGCTGAAACTGAACGACAAGCAGGCCATCCTCGAGGAGCAGTCGGCCGCGAAGCGGCTGGAGAAGCTCTACGAGCTGATGCAGGGCGAGATCGAGATCCTGCAGGTCGAGAAGAAGATCCGCACGCGCGTCAAGAAGCAGATGGAGAAGACGCAGAAGGAGTACTACCTGAATGAGCAGATGCAGGCCATTCAGAAGGAGCTCGGCGAGCGCGACGAGTTCAAGAGCGAGCTGCAGGAGATCGAAGAGAAGATCAAGAACAAGAAGATGTCGAAGGAGGCCACCGCCAAGGCGAAGAAGGAGCTGCGCAAGCTCAAGATGATGTCGCCGATGAGCGCGGAGGCCACCGTCGTCCGGAACTACATCGACTGGATCCTCGGCCTGCCCTGGTACGAGTACACGAAGGACAAGCTCGACATCAATGAAGCCGAGAAGATCCTCAACGACGACCACTACGGCCTCAAGAAGCCGAAGGAGCGCATCCTCGAGTACCTCGCCGTGCAGGCGATGGTCGAGAAGATGAAGGGGCCGATCCTCTGCTTCGTCGGGCCACCTGGAGTGGGAAAGACGTCGCTCGGCAAGAGCATCGCCAAGGCTTTGGCCCGGAAGTTCGTGAGAATTTCTTTGGGCGGCGTCCGAGACGAGGCCGAGATTCGCGGCCACCGGCGCACGTACATCGGCGCGCTGCCGGGCAAGATCATCCAGTCTCTCAAGAAGTCGGGCAGCGGCAACCCCGTGTTCCTGCTCGACGAAGTCGACAAGATGAGCACCGACTTCCGCGGCGACCCGTCGGCGGCGCTGCTCGAAGTGCTCGATCCGGAGCAGAACCACGCTTTCGGCGATCACTATCTCGACCTCGACTACGACCTCTCGAAGGTGCTGTTCATCTGCACGGCCAACACGCTGCACGGCATTCCGCCGCCGCTGCAGGACCGCCTCGAGATCATCCGCATCGCGGGCTACACCGATCTCGAGAAGCTCTCGATCGCGCAGCGGTACCTGGTGCCGAAGCAGAAGGAGCAGAACGGCCTGGAGAAGGTGAACGTCACCTTCTCGCGCAAGGCACTGCTCGAGTTGGCGCACCGGTACACCAAGGAATCGGGCGTGCGCGGCATGGAGCGCGAGGTCGCGACCTTGTGCCGCAAGGTCGCCAAGGACGTGCTGCGCAACGGCGGCATGGACGAGAAGATCCGCATCACGACCAAGAAGGTGCACAAGCTGCTCGGGCCGCCGCGGTTCCGGTACGGCCAGACCGAGGAGTGGACGTGGAACGAGCGGCCGTCGAATGCCTCCTCGCCGATCCCCAGCCGGTCTGCGTTCGATCGCACGTAGGAGAGCGCGCAGGCGGCGATGTCGTACGTCAGGAGCCGCGCCGAGCGGTTCGGCCTCGACAAGAAGTTCGCCGACAACGTCGACGTGCACATCCATGTCGCCGAGGGCGCGGTTCCCAAGGACGGCCCGTCAGCCGGCGTGACGATGGCGACGGCGATGGTCAGCGCGCTGGCGCGCATTCCGGTCCGCAAGGACGTGGCGATGACCGGCGAGATCACGCTGCGCGGCCGGGTGCTGCCGATCGGCGGGCTGAAAGAGAAGGCGCTGGCGGCGCACCGGGGCGGGACGAAGATCATCCTGATCCCGAAGGACAACGCCAAGGACGTGCGCGAGATCCCGATGAAGATCCGGCGCGAGCTGACCATCATCCCGGTCGAGCACGTCGACGAGGTCCTCAGGCACGCGCTGGTGCTGGAGAACCCGGACGCGTTCTTCCGCCAGCCCGCGCCCGAGCAGCCGAAGATGGAAGCGCCCGGCAACACGCCGCAAACGGCCGTGTGATTTGGGGACACCCTTGCGGGACACCCTTGCGGGACACCCTCCCGAGGGTGTCCCGCAAGGGTGTCCCCAAGTGTATAGTCCCCGCGCATGGGGGAGGCTGAACCGCGGCCGGGCGACATTCTTTTGCTGCGCTCGCCCGGGTTGCTCGGGTGGGCGATCCGGTTCTTCGACGGCGCGGAGGTCGATCGCGCCGCGCTCGTCCTGACCGACGGACGCGGAGCCGAGGCAGTGGGCGACAGCGTCGCCGTCAGCCCGCTCACCGAGATCATCGCGGGCACCGAGCGCGTCATCGTCCGGCGGCTCAAGGAGTCGGCGCCGATGGACGCGGTGCTCGGCCGCGCCGAGGACCTGCGTTCGTCGCCGGTGAGCGGACGGCCCGAGATGGTGCTCGCCCTGCTCGCCTGCGGCCGCAAGCTGCCGCCTGCGCCGTCGTTGCGATCGGTCCAGCGCGCCTGTCTCGAGGCGGGAACGGCCGCGCTGCGCGGCGCGGTGCCGCTGGTCGGCGCGCAATTCGTCTGGCGCTGCTACGAGGACGCGCTGCCGGAGCCGTCCGACATCTACACCGTGCGGCTCAACGACCTGCACAACCTCGCGGTCGTGTCCGGCGTGCCGGTGGTGCCGGGCGCGGGCGTGTCGCGGCGCCTCGGGCGCGGCGTGCACCCGGCGAGCCTCTTGTGCTGGGCGTCGCAGCCGGTGGTGCGGTCGCGACTGGGAACCATCGCGTCCGGCGAGGCAGCGCCGCCCCTGGAGCAGGCGCTGGCGACCTACCAGCGCGAGGTGCGCGAGGGCGCGGCGGGGGTGCAGCCGGCGCGCGCGGAGGCCGATGCGGTGCTGGCGTCGGTGCAGAAGTTCGCCGGCGCCTGGAGCGGGGAGTCGCCGCCGATCGCTCGAGGGGCGCTGCCGCCGCAGCTGGAGATGCTCTTTCGCGGCGCGGCCGATCTCTGTACCGCCGGCGATCTGCTCCGCAGCGAGGATCTGTTCACGGTGTGAAGCGATTTTTCGCCATCCTTTTCCTGGCCGCTTGCGCACACGCATCCGGAGGCGAGCGGGAGCTGCTGCGTGCGGACGCGGCATTCGCCGGCGATGTCGCGGCGCGCGGCGTCGATGCGCGATGCTGAAAGGGGCGCCGGCGCTCCGGGAAGCGATGGCGGAGCTCGGAACCGGTCTCAAGCTGCGGTGGGCGCCGCTCCTGGCCCGCGTCTCCGACGACGGGACGCTCGGCTACACCATCGGCAGCTACACCGCCGAGAGCGCGCGCGGCGTTTCGAAGGGAAAGTACCTGACGGTCTGGCGGCGCACGCCCGACGGCTGGCGTGTCGTGGCGGACATCGGAAACCCGGGCGAGGCCGTACCTTAGGGTCCGGTCCAGCCGAAGGCGATCGCGGCCGAGCGGCGGGAGATCCGGGGGACGAGGCCAAGGCGGCGAAGCTCGTGGCCGGGCGATGCGTCCTTGACCAGGACGCCGCGGCGGGCGACGCGGCGGGCCTCGCGCAGCGTCCCGGAATCGAGCGGCTCGTGGCTCGCATGCGCGCGCAACAGATCGAAGAGCGGGCCCGCGTCGCCGGCCTTGCGGAACATCGGATCGAGCAGGACGACGTCGAACGAGCCGTCGGGCTGCTTCCGGAGCCATTCGCGGTGATCCGCCTTCAGGACCTCGACGTTTTGACCCGGCTCGCGGGCATGGGCCGCAAGCCGGCGCAGTCCGGCCAGTGTGAATGCGGCGACCACCGGGTCGATCTCGAGGCCGATCACTCTGGTGCCGGTGGCCTGCGCTGCGAGTAGCGCGTCGCCGGCGAGACCGAGCGTCGCATCGAGCACGGTCTCACCGCGGCGCAATTTCGCCGCGGCCACGAGCGGGTCGGACTCGCCGCGCCGCGCGCGCAAGAGGCGCAGGTAGGCCATCCCGGCGGTGGCGCGGAACGTGCGGCCTTTTTCGAAGAGATCGGCGCGGCGCGCGGCGAGGACGAGGACCGGGGCGCCACCCGTCTCTTCGAGGACGCGACTCAAGGACCGTCCCGCGCGGTCTTCGGCGCGCAGACCGAAT
>VBLM01000326.1 GCA_005879095.1 Deltaproteobacteria bacterium | reverse complement strand
GGTCTACAGCCACCGCTCGCAGGTGCTGCACACGCTGGTGATGGCGCTGCCGAATGCGCTCGGCCTCTCGCTCACCGACGTGATCCTGCCGGTGGTGCCGATGTTTCACGCCAATGCCTGGGGCATTCCCTTCGCCGCTGCGATGGTGGGCGCGAAGCTCGTCTTTCCCGGACCGCACCTCGACGCGGTCAGCGTGTTGAATCTCATGGCGGACGAGAAAGTCACCTGCGCGGGCGGCGTGCCGACGGTGTGGCTGGCGATCCTCGATGCGCTCGACAAGGAGCCGAAGCGCTGGGACCTGAAGGCGCTGCGGCAGATGATCGTCGGCGGCTCGGCGGCGCCGCCGGCGATGATCGAGGGCTTCCAGAAACGGCACGGGCTGCACGTGCTGCACGCGTGGGGCATGACGGAGATGTCGCCGATCGGGACCATCTGCCGTCTCAAGCCGCAGATGAAGGCGATGCCCGAGGCGGACCAGTTCCGGGTGCGCGCGACGCAAGGCCTGCCCGTGCCGCTGGTCGACGTGCGGGCGATGTCCGAGAGCGGCGAGGCGAAGTGGGACGGCAAGTCGATGGGCGAGCTGCACGTGCGCGGGCCGTTCATCGCCCGCAGCTACTTCCAGAACCCGGCCGAGGCAGACAAGTTCACCATGGACGGCTGGTTCCGCACCGGCGACGTGGTGACCATCGATCCCGAAGGGTACGTGCGCATCACCGATCGGTCGAAGGACCTGATCAAGTCGGGCGGCGAGTGGATCAGCTCGGTCGATCTGGAGAACGCGCTGATGGGCCATCCGGCGGTCAAGGAAGCCGCGGTAGTCGCGGTCGCGCACCCGAAGTGGGACGAGCGGCCGGTGGCGTGCGTGGTCTTGCGGGAGGGCGCGAAGGCCAGCCCCGAGGACCTCACGCTCTATCTCGAGCCGATGTTCGCCAAGTTCCAGCTGCCGGACGCGTTCGTCTTCATGCAGCAGATCCCGCGCACCGCGGCGGGCAAGTTTCTCAAGAGTGCGCTGCGAGAGCAGCTCAAGGATTTCAAACTGGAGAGATAGATGATCCTCGCAATCGCGTTGCTGGTCGCGCCGGTGGCCGGGCTCGATCAGCTCTATCCGCATCTCGATTCGCTCTACATCGATCTGCACAAGAACCCGGAGCTGTCCTCGCACGAGGAGAAGACGGCCGTGAAGATGGCCGACGAGCTGCGCAAGCTCGGGTACGAGGTGACGACCGGCGTGGGCGGCACCGGCGTCGTCGGCGTATTGAAGAACGGCAAGGGTCCGACCGTGCTGCTGCGCACCGAGCTCGACGCGTTGCCGGTCGAGGAGAAGACGGGCCTGCCGTACGCGTCGCACGTCACCACCACCGACGCGACCGGAAAGACGGTGCCGGTGATGCATGCCTGCGGACACGACGTGCACATGACGTCCTGGGTCGGCGCGGCCACGCTGCTTGCCCAGCAGAAGGATCGGTGGCGCGGCACGCTGGTGATGGTCGGCCAGCCCGCCGAAGAGACGGTCAAGGGCGCGGAGCGGGGAAGGTGATGGTCACGCCGGGGTACGCGCTGGCCAACGTCGACTCGGTCGATGTGACGCTCTTCGGCAAGAGCGGCCATGGCGCGCATCCGGAAGCGACGGTCGATCCGATCGTGATCGCAGCGAAGACCGTCCTCGGCTGGCAGACGCTCATCTCGCGCGAAAAGGACCCGTTCGAGCCGGTGGTGCTCACCGTCGGATCGATCCACGGCGGCACCAAGTACAACATCATTCCCGACAGCGTCGCGCTGCAGATCACGCTGCGGACGTACAAGCCGGAAGTGCGCAAGATGATGCTCGACGGGATCGCGCGGATCGCCAAAGCCGAGTCGGCGGCGGCCCAGTCGCCGAAGGAGCCGATCGTGAAGGTGAGTGAGAGTGCGAACGGCTTGGTCCGGACAACGTCCAGGAGTGGCATCCGGAGATGGTGGCGGAGGACTTCAGCGAGCTGTGCAAGGCGGCCGGCTCTCCCGGCGTGCAGCTGCGCATCGGCGCGGTCGAGTCGGCGAAGTTCGCGCAGGCGATCAAGTCCGGCGAGACGCTTCCGTCGCTGCACTCGAGCGGGTTCGCGCCCGATCGCGAGCGGACGATCAAGACCGGCGTGCAGGTCCTCACGCTCTCGGCGCTGGACCTGCTCGCCAAGCCTTAGAAGCAGCGGATTCAGCGGGCGCGCCGCAGCGCTTCGGCGGGAAGCTCGACCAGCGGAGGCCGCACGGTGCGCCAGGCGGGATCGTTCCTGCGCTCGGCGAGCTCGGCCTTGAGCGCCGGGATCATCGGGAACTGCTCGAAGAAGATGCGGACCTGATCGATCCCGGCCTGCGCTTCCTCGGTCCGATCGTGGAAGGCTTTGGCGATCGCCGCCGCGTTGACGTTCGCGGTCGCCGTGATGCACCCGGCGCCGCCGGCGCGCAGGTTGGCGAGGAGGTAGCGCTCGCTGCCGACGAAGACCTGGAAGCCCGGGACGTTGTCGAGTATGGCCCTGGTGTTGGAGAAGTCGCCGGAGCTGTCTTTCAGTCCGACGACGATCTCGGGATACGCCTTGCGCAGCCGCTGGATGACGGCGAGAGGGATGCCGACCTGCGAGTAGTTCGGAATGTGGTATAAAAATATTCGCAGCCGCGGATCGGCGACGCGGTCTATGACGGCGGCGAAACTGCGGAAGACCGCCTCGTCGCTCAGGTTCTTGTAATAGAAGGGCGGCAACATCAATACTCCCGCGCAGCCGGCGCGAGTGGCGGCGCGAGTCAGGCGGACGGTGTCGGGAAGCGCGCAGCAGCCGGTGCCGGGCAGGAGTTTTTCCGGCGGGATGCCGGCTTCGAGCAGCGCCAGGAGCAGCCGCTCGCGCTCTTCCACGCTGAGTGAATTGGCTTCGCTGGTGGTGCCGAAGACGGCGAGCGCGCTGCAGCCGTCGGCGAGCAGCGAGCGGCAGTGATCGACGAAGCGCGGGACGTCGATCTCGAGGTTCGCCTGGAAGGGCGTGAGCACCGGCGCGAGCACGCCGGAGAGGGTCGGTGACATGCGCGGAGTCTAAGGCAGATCCGGCACCGCTGCCGGGCCCGGCGCTTCGGCCTTGCGATTGAAGACCCAGCGCAGGAGTGGCTGGATCCGTTTTCGGTGCTGCACGGCTCGTGCCGTGCGGGTTGGGGACACCTTCCGGGGACACCTTCACGAGTGCGGCGCACGTTAAGGTGTCCCCGGAAGGTGTCCCCGGAAGGTGTCCCCGGAAGGTGTCCCCGGAA
>VBLM01000321.1 GCA_005879095.1 Deltaproteobacteria bacterium | reverse complement strand
GGGGACCGGATGCCGGATTCTTTCGAGCTCGAGATGATCGTCGCCGCGGAACCGCAGCGCGTTTTCTCGGCCTGGCTGGACGCGAAAGAGCACGCGGCGTTCACCGGCGGCGGCGAGGCCATCGTCGAGCCTTGGAGCGGCGGCCGGTTCACCGCCTGGGAAGGATACATCCACGGAATCCTGCTCGGCGTCGACCCTGGCAAGCGGATCGTGCAGACCTGGCGCACCAGCGAATTCCCGCCCGAATATCGCGACTCGCGCGTGGTGATCGAGTTCGAGGCGGCGCGCGGCGGGACGCGCGTGCGCATCCGCCACGCCGAGCTGCCGCCCAGCCAGGTGAAGAAATACGAAAAAGGCTGGATGGAGCATTACCTGAAACCGCTCGCGCGCTATTTTGCCAAGGGCGGCAAAGCGGGCGCGGCCAAGTCGCCGCCGCCGCGCGCGCTGGCGACCGCGTGGGGCCGCCGCGAAGAGCGCAAGTCGCGGCGCGGCGCTCACAAGCCGGCGAAAAAAGCGGCCGCGAGAAAGCCGGCAAGAAAAGCCGCGCGCCGTGCAGCGCCGCGGAAGAAGTCGGCCGCGAAGAAACGCGCCCGAAAATAGGGATCAACCGCCGGCGCCGCGGCCGAAGACGATCTTCTCGCTCTCCAAAAGGCGCGCGGTCCAGAGCAGCATCGCGGCCGCGCAGGCGGAAGCCGAGAGCGCGGCTGCCGCGAACCACGCAGCCGGCGGCGGCTCGCCGCGCAGGACGTCGGCCATGAGCAGGGTCTGCCCGAGCACCGGCACCAGCAGCGCGGGCAGCGTGGTCTTGATCGGCTGCAGCGTGACGAACGCAGCGGGAATGATCGGCACCAGCAGCATCATCGAGAGATACGTCTGCGCTTCCTTGAAGGTGCGCGCGAAGAGCGCGGCGGTCATCTCCAGCGCGGCGGCGAAGAAGGCGAGCGGCACGCACGCGAGCATCATGCCGATCAACTCCGGCGCGCCGAGGTGGAACTTGATGCCCAAATCCTGAAGGGGCACCCGCGCGATGGCGAGCATGAACCCGAGCAGCGCGACGACGATGGCAGTCACCGCCGCGGCCACGACCGCCAGCCACTTTCCCACCGCGACCGCGCCGCGCCGCACGGGGTTGACCAGCAGCGGCTCGAGCGATCCGCGCTCGCGCTCGCCGGCGGTCGAATCGATCGCCAGGTGCAGCCCGCCCATGAACACCGCCATCAAGAGGAACAGCGGCATCATGCCGAGCACGTTGGCGGCGGTCTTCTCCGCGGTGGCCAGATCGAGGTCGGTCACTTCCAGCGGCGCGACCAGCGTCGGGCTCACGCCGCGCGCGATCATCCGCAGCGCGCTCATCCGCCGCACGTAGATCTCCAGCAGCCGCCGCGCGCGCATGACAGATGGCCTGCTCTTGGTGCGCGAGCTGTCCTCGAAGAGCTGCACCGGCGCGCTGCGGCCGGCCTCGAACTCCTTGCCGTAATCCTCGGGGACCGAGAGCGCGAGGTCGAGCTTGCCGTCGCGAACCTGGGCTTCGAAGTCAGCCGGTGCGGTCTCGACGATGGCGCCCTGCCGCTGCAGAAAAGCGATCAGGTTGGGCGCGTTGGCGCCGCCCGCGACCGGTACGATCAGCGGCTTGTCCTGGCGTATCCAGGAGGCGATCAGCGTGAACATGCCGAGGAACGCGAGCGGACCGATCACCGGCATGATCAGCCCGGAGAGCATCGAGCGCCGATCGCGCACGTGGTCCTTCAGCTCCTTGCGGAAGACGGCGAAGGTCATTGCAGGAGCCCCTGATCGCTGCCGATCACCGAGACGAACGCTTCTTCGAGGTTCTCGGTTCCGGCCCGGCCGCGGATCTCCTCCGGCGTGCCGTCGGCGAGCACGCGGCCGCGGGCGATGATCACGATCCGATCGCAGAGCGCGCTCACTTCCTGCATCACATGGCTGGAGAAGAGGACGCACTTGCCCTGATCCCGCAAGCGGCGGATCAAGTCGCGCACCGCGCGGGTGCTCATCACGTCGAGTCCGTTGGTGGGCTCGTCGAGCATCACGTTGCGCGGCTCGTGGATCAACGCGCGGGCGAGGGCGACCTTGACGCGCTCGCCGTGGGAGAAGCCGTCGGCGCGGCGGTCGGCGATCGAGCGCATGTCGAGCAGATCGATCAATTCCTCGACGCGAGGCCGGAGCACTTTTTCGGCGATTCCGTGCAGCGCGCCGGCGTACTCGATGTGCTCGCGCGCGGTGAGCCGCGGATAGAGGCCTCGCGCATCGGGCAGGACGCCGATGCGGCGGCGCGCTTCGATCGGGTTGGCGGCAACCGGGAGGCCGTCGATGCGCGCTTCGCCCCGGTCGGGCGCGATCAGGGTCGTCAGCATCCGCAGCGTGGTGGTCTTGCCCGCGCCGTTGGGACCGAGCAGGCCGGTGACCACCCCGTCGGCCGCGGAAAAGGAGACGTCGTCCACCGCGACCACTTCGCCGAATCGTTTGTGCAGGCGGCTGACCTCGATCATGGCGGCGGTCCCGCGAAGCTGACGAAGAACGGCGGCCGCCGCAGCGGTTTGAGACAGGCCGGATCGAGCTACTGCAGCGACCCGTCGGTGATGAAGCGCTCGATCAGCTGCGGCACGCAGCCCTCCGCGCTCGCGCCGTGGCCCACGCCGGGGACGACGAAGTGCGCGCTGTTCGGCAGCGTCGCGCGCGCTTCATCGGCCCAGCGCGGCGGCGTGACCGGATCGAGCTCGCCGGAGAGAAGCAGAACCGGCTTGTCGGACTTGATCGCCTCGCGCGGCGGAGCCCTGCCGCGCGGCCAGAAGGCGCAGGTCTTGAGGAACTCGCGCGCAAGTCTCGGCCCGAGGAAAGTGCCCTTCGCCGCGTCGTCGATCTCCTGCCCGGTCGTGCCGGTAAGATCTTCCGAGCAGATGACCGAGAGCATCATCCCGAAGCTCATCGTCCGCGAGAAGCCCTGATCGAGGCCGGCGGTCGCGGCCACGAACGGCGCGAAATCGCCGCGCGCCGCGCGATCGATGATCAGCGGCGCCAGGCTGGCGAAGTCCTGCTGGTAGAGAACGCCGCGCAGGCCGGCGGCGAAGACGTCGCGCGAGATCTCGACGTCGGCCGGAACGCCGGTGAGCGGATCGGCGACGTGTGCGCGCGCCGGCCGCTTCGACAATCCGGCCAGCAGACTTTCGAACCGCGCCTGCAGATTCGGAAACGCGGTGCTGCACGACTTTTCCGCGGCGCAGTGCGCGAAGAGCAGGTCCATCGATCGCTGGGCATCGCGGGCGAACGTCACCGGCAGCTTGAGCGAGGGCGGCGCCACTCCGTCGAGCACCGCGGCGCGCGCGTGCTGGCCGTGCTCGCGCAGGTAGACCAGCGCCGCCCGCGTACCGTAGGACCCGCCCCAGAGGTCGATCTGATCGTAGCCGAGCGCGTCGCGCACCTCGTCGAGGTCCTGCATCGCGATCGAGGTGGTGTAGAAGCGCGGGTCGGCGTCGTAGTCGGCCAGGCACTTGCGGAATTTTTCCTCGGCCAGCGCGTCGGCGCGAAGCCGTTCGGCGAGCGGCGCGCCCGGTGCGTTCAGGTCGCAGCGCAACGGGCGCGAGGAGCCGGTGCCGCGCTGATCGACGAGGACCATGTCGCGTGTGCGGTGGAGCCGTTCGAATGCGCCGAGCAGCGGGCCGATCACCTCGGTGGCCGCCTGGCCGGGACCGCCGGCGAGAAGGAAGAGCGCGTCCGCGGCGGGCGCCCGAGCGAGCGCCGGCACCACGGCGATCCGGAGCTCGATCTGGCGCTTTTCCGGGTGCGCCCGATCTTCCGGAACGCGCAGCTTCCCGCACTGCGCCTGGAGGCCTGTGCCCTTGAGCCGGCAGGAAGAGAGGGAAATGCGCCGCTGCGGCGTGGCGGCGCTTTGCCAACAGGCCGTGAGCAGAAGGACGGGAAGCAGGCGCATTCGCCGGCCGAGCATGCCATAACCATCGAGCGTGGACGTGATCGTCATCGGCGCGGGCGTGGCGGGACTCGCGGCTGCGCGCAGGTTGAAGCGCGCGGGGCACGGTGTGATCGTGCTGGAGGCGCGCGATCGGATCGGCGGCCGCGTGCACACCGTGCGGCCCGAGGGGTGGCCGTTGTCGATCGAGGCCGGCGCCGAATTCATGCACGGCCGCTCGCCGGCGCTGATGCGGATCACGCGCGGGCTGCGCCGCGAGATGAGGGGAGGGATGTTCGTCGAGGGGCTGCAGCGCCGCGACGATCTCTGGCAGAGCGTGATGGAGAAGCTGGACGGCATTCCTTCGCGGCGCGAGCAATCCGTGCAGGACGCGTTCGCAACCCTGCGCTGGCGGCTGCGTACCACGCGCGACGAGCGGCGGCTGGCCGAAGCGTTCGTCGAGGGTTTCAACGCGGCGCCGCTCGATCGCGTGAGCGTGAAGTCGATCGTCCAGCAGACCCGGGCCTCGGAGGAGATCGAGGGCGAGCGGATCGCGCGCTTTCCGCGCGGGTATTCCGCCGTCCCGCGCAAGCTCGCGCGCGGCCTGCGAGTCGAGCTTCGGTCGGAGGTGAAGCTTTTGCGCTGGTCGCGCCGATCGGTCGCGGTCACGACCGAGGCGGAAACCTACGAAGCCGATCGCGCGATCGTCACGCTGCCGCTCGGCGTGCTGCAGCAAGGGACGGTGCGATTCGATCCTTCGCTGCCCCGCTGGAAACTGGAATCCATCTCCGCGCTGGGGATGGGACCGGTGACGAAGATCGCGCTGCTCTTCGACGAGCCGCATTGGCCGGAGGAACTGGCCTTCCTCTTTGCCCGCGGGATGCCGGTGCCGACGTTCTGGCGGCCGCTGCCGTCGCGCGCACCGATGCTGATGGGATGGGCCGCTTCCCGAAATGCGCTGGCGCTGAAGCGGCCGGCCGCCGAAGCGGTGCGATCGGTGCAGCGCGCGCTGGGGAAACGGGTGCGGCCGCGCGAGACGATGGTCTTCGACTGGCAGCGCGATCGGTTCTCGCTCGGCGCCTATAGCTGGGTGCCGGTCGGCGCCCTGAAAGCGCAGCGAGCGCTGGCGCGCAGCGTCGGGCCGCTCCTGTTCGCGGGAGAAGCGACGGAATTCGACGGCGCGTGCGGCACCGTGCACGGCGCGATCGAGACCGGCGAGCGCGCGGCGAGCGAAATCTTGCGGGGCCGCGGCGGGCGGCCGTAACATCCGGACGTGGAAGTCCTCGAGCGCATCCAGGCCTGGCACAAGGCGCAATGCGAGCGCGGGCGCGATCTTTCACTGGGCGTGAAGATCGAGAGCCTCAAAGATTCGCCCGGCTGGAGCGTGCGCATCGACCTCGCCGGCACGGCACTCTCCGGACTGACGCTCGCGCCCTACAAGGAAGGCGCGACCGGCCGCGACTGGCTCGCCTACCGCGTCAAGGACGATCGCTTCGAGGGCATCGGCGACCCGACCAAGCTGCAGGCGCTGCTCTTCGCTTTCCTCGAGCTGGCCGACCGGACGATGCAGGATCTGGCGCGCGCCAAGCCGCGAGATCGCTGACTCAACCGCCGTCGCGCTTCTCGCAGGGAAATTTGAAGCGGTCGAACAGGTCCTGGGCGGGGAGCGCGAGGTTGACCTCGAGCTTGCCGGAGTCGGTCGAGACTTTCGCCAGCTCGGCCAGCGTCTGCAGCTCGACCTGGTCCTCCTCGATCTGTCCCTTCACCACCGAGAGCGCGCCGTTGGCCATCCGCGACAGATCGCGCACGTCGCGGCCGGCGCGCGGCGTGCCTTCCACCGTGACCGCGACCGAATCCCAGACGTTGGCCCGAAGCGTGAGGCCGTCGAGGCTGTCGACCAGCGCACGGATCTCCGGCGGCGCGTCCTCGCCGCGGAAGGAGGCGAGATCGGTGCGCAGGAAGACGTCGCCGTAGAGTTGATCGCCGGCGTCGGCGGGCGTCGGCGCGAGCGCGCGATCGACGAGAGCGCGGCAATCGGCGCTCTTCGTCGACGAGACGACCAGGTTCCCCATCTGCGCCGCGCAATGGCCGCCGCTGCTCAGCATCGTCGCCCCGCGATATTCCTCGCTCGACGCGTCCGGGCCGATGATCGACTGCGCGACCCGCTTTCCCTCTAAGAAACCGGACATCGCCACGCCGTCGGGAGCGATGCCGAGGCGATCGACGTCGCGGGTCACGTCGACGCCGAGGACTCGGCTGAGCCTGTCGAGACCGTGGAACTGCTCGGGCAGGCACTCCCGGAGGCGATCGAAGAGCGGCGTGTTGAAGAGCGCGTTGACCTGCACCAGACCGGCGCCGGAGCCGGGCTGCAGCACGAACGACGACATCGGATCGTGCTTCGCGGCCTGCTGCGGCGCGGGCGAGGGCGCCAGCGCGGGCGGCGCCGGCGCGCTGACCGGAAACGGGCGGCGCCGAGTCGGCTGGTGCGGCACGGGAAATTGCGGAACGCCGGCGAGGGTGGCCTCGCGTCGTTTCTCCACGCCGCGCGACGACCACCACAGCCACGCGATCGGAAGCGCGAGCAGCACCAGCGCGACGGCCACCAGCCGCAGATCGCGCTTGCTCTTCATGACTCGATCCTGCGCGCGGCGATCAGGGCGAGGATGAACAGCGCCGCGGCGATGGCCGCGGTGAGCACGAAGGGCGCGGCGCGGGGAGTCTCGCCGCCGCCGAGCCGGCCGGCCTGCTCCGCGAGAGGAGCCAGCCTCGGCAGCACCGCCGCGGCCAGCGACTCGGCGTTGAAACCGGCGCGCGCCCGAAAGCCGACGATCGCGGCGGCGATGAAGAGCAGAAATCCGACGCCGCCTGCCGCGACGCCCGTGCGCACCACGTACGTCATCGCCAGCGTCGCGGCATAGAGCGCGGCGAAGGCGAAGAGAAGCGGCAGCACCATCAGGAGGAAGCGCGGGCTCAACGACACGCCGAGCCAGCGGATGCCGCCGAACAGGAGCGCCACCAGGAAAGCGTACTCGCAGGTGACCAGCGCGCAAACGGTCGCGTAGAGGCCGCCAGCCACGTCGCCGCGGCTCACCGGCTGCGCGTAGAGGAGGATGGTGCGCCGCGGATCGAGCAGCGGCGGAGCGAAGAGCGCCGCGAAGATCACGCTGCCGGGCAGGAGCGCCCAGTAGACGAAGCGCGCCGCGTAGTGGCCCACCCAGTGGGCGAGCGTGGCCTCGTCGGCGACGCCGCTCGGGCCGCCGAAGGCGCGCACCGCCGCTGCAGCGCCGGAGACCACGTCGTGCCGCAGGGCGAGAAAGAACAGCGCCAGCACGACCAGGCCGATGGCGAGCGCGATCCAGCCCGCCTTGCGGGCCGCGAGGTCGGCGGCGATCTCGCGGGCCACGCGCCAGGTTGCAACCAGCGGCCGGAGCGGATCGCTCCTCGCCTTGGGCGGCTCGGGCGGCGGCGGACCGGGATCCGGCGCCGGCTCGGAAGCGCCTGCCACCGCGGCTTCGAACGTCGCCTCCAGATCCTGGCGGACGCGGCGGACTTCGACGATCCGGGCGCCCGCCTGGCGGATCCTGTCGAGCGCGGCATTGAGCTCGCCGACGTCCTCGTGATCGATCAACACCGTGCTGCCTTCCGATTCCGTCGCCAGGCCCTGCATCGACGGCGCCGCGCGGAAGCCGGGGGGCGGCGGATCGGAGAGAACGACGGCGCTCTGTCCGGACGCGTCGGACAGCGGCTGCACCGCGTGCTCGCGCACCAGCAGGCCGCGGTGGAGGATGCCGACCCGCGTGCAGATCCGCTCCGTCTCCGAGAGCAGGTGCGAGTTGAGAAAGACGGTGCGGCCGCTCGTGCGCTCTTCGCGCAGCACGCGGCGGACCAGCGCGCGGCCAAGCGGATCGAGGCCGTCCGTGGGCTCGTCGAGTACCAGCAGTTCCGGCGTGCCGAGCAGGCAGGGCGATCGAGCAGCTCGCCCATTCCCAGTCGATCGAGCTGGGCAAGTCCAGAAGACTCGACGTCTCGCAAACCGCGCAGCCGCGCGAACCGCCGCACCAGCTGGCGCGGCGAGGCCGCCGGCGGCAGCTCGGCAGCTTCCGGCACGAATCCGACGCGGCGCCGCACTTCCGGATCGTCGGGTCGAACTCCGAAGAGCCGCACTTCGCCCGCGTCCGGCGTGGAGAGGCCGAGCAGCAACCGGATCAGGGTCGTCTTGCCCGCGCCGTTGGGACCGGCCAGCCCGTAGCACTCGCCGCGATCGACGCGGATGGAAACGCCGTGCAGCGCCTCGCGCTTGCGGACCAGTCCGTAGCTCTTGCGCACCTGCCACAGCTGCAGCGCCGGCGGTTCTATTTTCCCGCTCCCGTCGCCGCGGCGGCCGCCTTGCGCGCGTCGCCATTCGCGTCGCGCACTTCGATGCGGCCGAGCTTGAGCGCTTCGATCTTCGGCCGCACCGCGCTGGCAGGGCCGACGACGACGATGGCCATCTCGTCGGGATGCAGCCGCTCGCGCGCCGCCTTCGCCACGTCTTCGCGGGTGACTGCTTCGACGCGCTGCTGGTACTTCGCGTAGTAGTCCGCCGGCAGCCCGTGCGCCCAGACGCGCGCAGACGCCGAGGCGGTCTGTTCACTGCTGGCGAAGAGCGCGGGAATGGCGCGCACCTGCGAGTCTTTCGCGTCGGCCAGCTCGGCTTCGGAGATCTCGCCGGTCTTCATCTTCTGCAGCTCGTTCAAGAACTCGCCCAGCGCCTCGGCCGTCTTTTCGCTGACCACGCCGCCCGCAGCCACGAACGGCCCGGCCTCGCGGTGCGTCTCGAAATAGCTGTACACGCCGTATGAATACGCGTGCTCGGTGCGCAGGTTGGAGCTGAGCCGCGAGCTGGTGGTGCCGCCGAGGATGTGGTTCATCACCCGGGCGGGAAACACGTCCGGCGCGGTGGAGGCGACGCCGACCTCGCCGATCCAGATCTGGGACTGGGGCGCGTCGGGCTTGTCGACGATGTAGACGGTGCGCGTACCGCGCGGCACCTTGTACTGCACGGGCTTCGGCGGCTTCCCCGATTTCCACTCGCCGAACCGTTTTTCGAGCAGCGGCAGCAGCGATTTTTCGTCGGTGTCGCCGACCACGAACAGTGCCGCGTTGTCGGGCCGGAACCACGCCTGGTGCCACGCGGTCAGCTCGCTCCGCTTGAGCGACTTGATCGACTGCACGGTGCCTTCGGCGGGAAAGCCCCACGGGTGCTTCTCGCCGAAGACGGCCCGCGAGAGCAGGTGCTGTCCGACCGACTGCGGATCGTCGAGGATCTGCGCGATCTGTCCCAGCCGCTGCACGCGTACCCGCTCGACGTCGGCCTCGCGGAAGGCGGGATGCAGCGCGACGTCGGAGAACAGATCGAGCACCGGATCGAGCGTCTCGGCCAGCGCGGTGACCTGGAGGCCGCTCGAGTCCGCGTCGGCCTGCGTCGAATAGCGGGCGGCGAGATCTTCGAAACCGCGCGCGATGGCGGCCGCGTCGCGCGACTGGGTGCCCTCGTCGAGCAGGTCGACCACGAACGAAGCCAGGCCGGCCTTGCCCTGCGCCTCGGTGTCCGCGCCCGAGCGGACCGCGAGCGAGACGGTCACCAGCGGGACCTCGTGCCGTTCGATGAGGAAGACCGGCAGTCCGTTGCTCAGCGCGAGCTGTTTTGGCACTGGCGGGTGGAATTCGACCGGCGCCGAGGGCGGCGGCGCGCTTTCGCGAAAAGCCGCGTCGGGCGTCGCGGGCGGCGTCCGGGGCACACGCGTGGCGCGCTGCTCGCGCTCGGGATTCGGCCGCTCCACCGGTTTCTGCGGCGCCGCGCAGGCGACGAGCAGGAGCAGAAGCCGCTTCATCGCTCGCCCACCGTTTGTTGTGGAAGCACCACGATCACCACCCGCTTCTCGTCGCGGAGGTAGGTCTGCGCCATCTTCTGCACCTGTTCGGGCGTCACCGCCAGCGCCGCCTCGAGGTCCTTGGCGAAGTGGCCGGGATCGTGCGCCCACATCTCGTAGTAGTTGAGCTGATCGGCCTTGCCGCCGAAGCCGCCGACGTTCTCCAGCTGCGCGAACAGCTCGGCCTCGAGGTTTCGCTTGGCGCGCGCGAGCTCGTCGGCAGCCGGCGGCGCCTCGCGCAGGCGCCGGATCTCATCGGTGAGGGCGGCCTCGACTTCCTCCGGCGTATGACCCGCCTGCACGGTGGCGGTGATCTCGATCGCTCCGCCGAGCTGCATGCCCTGGTCCCACGACGCGCCCACGTCCTGGGCGATCTTCTTCTCGTAGACGAGGTCGTGATAGAGGCGGCTCGACTTGCCGGCCGCGAGCACGCGCATCAACGTCGTCGCCGCGGGGTTCTCCAGCGGTTTCGGACCGACGAACCCGATCAAGACCTTCGCCAGCTGCACCTGATCGCGCAGCGTCTCGCGCACTTCCTTCACCTGCAGCTCGGTCTTTGCCGTGACGGGCGGCTTGTCCGGCCCGCGCACGATCGGACCGAAGTACTTCTCCACCAGCGGCTTCACTCTCGCGGTCTCGAAATCGCCGACGATCGAGAGCGAAGCGTTGTTCGGCGCGTAGTAGGTGCGGAAGAAGTCCTTCACGTCCTCGACGGAGGCC
>VBLM01000323.1 GCA_005879095.1 Deltaproteobacteria bacterium | reverse complement strand
TGCGTCATGACGGCTGCCAGAGCTCGATCTTGTTTCCTTCGGGATCGTAAATCCAGGCGAAGCGGCCGTAGTCGTAGTCTTCCCGCTTCGGATCGATCCGGACCCCCTCGGACGACATCTGCGCGAGGAGAGCGTCGAGGTCGGCGACGCGGAAATTGACCATGAACGGGGCAGGGCTCGGGTCGAAGTACTTCGTGTCCGCGGGAAATGCCGACCACACCGTCATCCCGGCCCCGGCCTGCGTATCGTCGGCCCACCGGAAAACGGCGCCCTCGCCCGGCTTCCAGGGCACGCCGAGGTGGCGCGCGTACCACTGCGACAGCGCTTCGGGATCGCGCGACTTGAAGAAGACACCGCCGATCCCGGTGACCCGCTGGCGCTCGGACATTCGCGACTCCGCGTTGACGACTGCGATGGCGTCATCTAACACAGGTGAATGCGACAGATCGCGCTCGGCTTGGCGCTCGCGGGCTGCGCCGCCATGCGTCCGGCGCCGCGCGACGACGAAGCCCGCATCCGGGCGCGGCTCGCGCAGTGGGTGGAGCAGTTCAACTCCGGCGACTACGCAGGGGCGGCGACGATCTGGGCGCCGGACCTCATCGGCGTCATTCCGGGCCGCCCCGACGACAGCTTCGATCGAGAGATGGCCGGCGCGCAGAAGGCGCAGCGCAGCCCGGCGCGGTTCGCGCTGACGGTCGACGAGGTGTTGGTGGACGGCGATCTCGCGGTCGTGCGCGACACCTGGAAACAGACCGGCGCGGGAAAGGACGTCACCTTCCGCAGCTTCGAAATCTGGCGCCGGCAGCCGGACGGACAGTGGAAAATCGCCCGCTGGATCGACGCCGCGCCCGAGCCGGGAGAACCATGCGTCGCGTCAGCACCCGGTGCACGTCACGCTGTGGACCGTCGGAAGCGTCGGAGGGTTGCGACGGCAGCGCGTGCGGTACGCCCTGGAAGAGGCGTTTCGTATCGCCCGGGTGCGGTTCGGAATGCGCATCGTCCATTACTCGATCCAGGGCAATCACCTGCACCTGATCGTCGAGGCCGAAGACCGTGCGTCGCTCGCCAAAGGAATGCAGGGCCTCGCAATCCGCATCGCGAAGACGCTGAACCGCCTGTTCGCGCGCGATGGCAAGGTCTGGGCCGACCGGTATCACTCGCACGTCCTGCGGGCGCGGCGGGAGGTGGCGAACGTGCTTCGCTACGTGCTCGGCAACTTTGCCCGGCATGCTCGCCAGTGGGGCGACCAGAGGGCGGAGTTCGCCGACGCGTTTTCGTCGATCCGATTTCTCGGCCTCGCTCCCGCCGACGCGCCGGTTGCCGCTCCGAGGACATGGCTGCTGCGGATCGGCTGGCGTTAGCGCCGGAGCATGCCCATCTCTTTTTCGATCTGAAGCGACTGCTCCATCGCGTCCGCCCACTCGCCGGGATCGGACGTCACGATCGCGGCCGCCGGGTCGACGATGGCCGCGCCCAGCGCGCTGGCGAAGAGGCTGACCAGGTTCTGGAAGGGATGGATTCGATTCTCGTCGTCGAGCTTGCCGCTGGCGATGGTCACGTAAGTCTGGGCCGTCTGCTGCAGATGGCTGGCGGCCGTCGAGAGCTCCTCGTCCATGGTGCCGATGTGGTCGAGCAGCGAGCGGTGCGGGCTCTCCGGATCGCGCATGTCGAAGATCTGCACCAGGCAGTCGTGGGGGGCCGCGTCGGTGTAGTCGACCACGGTCAGCCGCCAGGTGCGCTGCAGCTCGAGCTCCTTGGGCGACGGATCGCCGAGCGGCGACAGGGTCAGCGACGCACCCTGGTCCTCCTCGCGCATCGCCTGCAGGCAGGCGTTGACGAGCCGCTCCACGTCGTGCGGCTTCATCTGGTGGCCGGTGAAGAGGCCCACCATGCGGGCCGGGCGCTCGGAGTTGACGAGGTTCTGAATGTACGCCTGCTCCTTGCGCGTATCGGGCATTTCACGAACAGAGCAGGAGCGGCTGGTGCGCGTCAACCGCGGTCACGGCAATCGATACGCTATCGATGCGGAAATCGGCATCAGGCGCGCACCGGCGCGAGCGGACGTCTGGAAGTATACGAAGTATCCAAATCGGCCATCGATCTTGCGCAGCTGCAGGCCCTCGGTGGCGATGGTGCGGACGCGCTCGCTCATGCCGTCGCTGGAGATCGAGGCCAACGGCTGGTCGTCGGAGCGGTAGAGGTAGGCCTCGGTATCCTGCTCGGAAGCGTCATCGAAGAACGTGTACGAGAAGGAAGTGACGATGGCCCCGTCGGGGAGCGAGACCGGCGCGACGAGGAAGTCGTCGTCGCCGCCCGACTGGTAGCGGCCGGAACCGCCGGTCACGACCGCTGCTTCGGTGACGGTGGTGGAGAGGCGCGGAATCGCGGTCACCGCGCTCACCGCGACGACGCCCCGCGGGAACTGCTGGCAGCGGACCGAGCCGTCCTCGCCGATGACGCGGATGGCCGCGCCGGGCGGACAGGCGCCGGTGATGCGGGCCTGCTTGGTTTCCATCAGCTGGGCGTTGCGGACGATTTCGCCGGAGAACATTTCCAGGGAGGCGCCGAGCTCGTCAGGGAGGCGCTCCATCGCGAGCTTGCCGGTGGTGATCTGGGCGGCGTCCACCGGGCGGGGCGGAGCGACGACGGCGGCGGCGCGGGTTTCGAGCGGCGCTTCAGAACGGGAGACGGCAATCCACGTGGCGCCGGCGGCAGCGACGGCGCCGGCTGCGAGAAAGAGGACGAGACGCCAGGCGGACACACCGAATTTCTACCACGCAGTTCCGGGTGCGCGAGAGCCCGTGCCTTGTGTGGAGTTTTTTTTGGGGCGCTCCGCGGCCCTTTCGGGCCGCTACGCTGTACAGGGGGGCTGCCGCCCCCCCGTACCACCCCCCGTCCGCTGCCCATAGGGCAGCGAAACGAGAACTACAACCAGAACGTTCTCGGTCTGGTCCGGGTTCTAGGCGGTTCTGGTCCTCGTTCTCGTTTGGTTCTCGTCTTTCGTTCTCGTTCTCCTTCTCGTTCTCGCGTTTCAGCTCACCGATTCGATGATCACCGAAACGCCCTGTCCCACGCCGACGCACAGCGTCGCCAAGCGGGTGCCCGATCGCGATCGCCCCGCCGTCGACGTTGACGCGCTCCGCATCGAGCCCGAGCTCGTCGATCACTGCCAACGACTGCGCAGCGAATGCTTCGTTCAGCTCGACCAGATCGATCTGCTTCATCGACAGGTCCGCCTTCGCCAGCGCCTTCTGCGTCGCCGGAACCGGCCCCATGCCCATGTACCGCGGATCGACGCCCGCGCTGGCGGCCGAAACAATCCGCGCCAGCGGCCGCAGGCCGAGCTCGGAAGCCTTCCGCGAAGACGCGATCAACAGCGCCGCCGCGCCGTCGTTGAGCGACGACGAATTCCCTGCCGTCACCGACCCGCCCTCGCGAAACGCCGGCTTCAATTTCGCCAGCTTTTCCAACGACGTGTCGGCGCGCGGCCCCTCGTCGCGCAAGAGATCGCCGGCCGCCACCAGCTCCGGGCCCAGCTCGGCCCGTAAAGCCCGCTGGTGCGACCGCAGCGCGAACTCGTCCTGGCGCGCGCGTGGAATGCCATGCTTCGAAGCCACGTTCTCCGCCGTCTCGCCCATGCTCTCCAGCGGAAACCGCGCCGCCAGCCGCGGATTGGGAAACCGCCAGCCCAACGCCGTGTCGTACGTCTGCATCGATCCGCTGACGAACCCGTCCGGCGGCTTCGCCACCGCCCAGGGCGCCCGCGTCATGCTCTCGACGCCGCCCGCGATGCACAGGTCCATCTCGCCCAGCCGCACCGCGCGCGACGCCTGTACCGCCGCCTCCAGCCCGCTGGCGCAGAGACGGTTCAAAGTCACACCCGGGACACTCTCGGGCAGCCCCGCGAGCAACAGCGCCATCCGCGCCACGTTGCGATTGTCCTCGCCGGCCTGATTCGCGCAGCCGAAGAAGACCTCCTCGATGGGCCCGACCGGATGCCGCGTCAGGAGCTCCCCGATCACGAACGCCGCCAGATCGTCCGGCCGCACCTGCGACAACGCACCGCGCAGTTTTCCCACCGGCGTCCGCACTGCATCGATGATCACGGCGTCCATGCGCGAGGCCCTCGTTTCGATTACATTCCGCCCATGCACTTGCGCCCCGGTGAGACTGCGCCGGACTTCAGCTTGAGCGGCGTGCCGCCCGGCGCGTACCACCTCGCCGACCAGCGTGGCAAGGTCGTGGTTCTAGCGTTCTACCCGGGTGATTTCACTCCCGTTTGCCTGCGTCAGCTGCAACATTACGAAGAGCAGCGCGAGCGCCTGGTGGCGACCGGGGCGGTCCTCTGGGCCGTCTCCACCGACACGCTGGAATTGCACGAGCGGATGGCGAAGAGCTACGCGCTGAGCTTCCCCCTGCTCGCCGACGAGGGCGGCAAAGTGGCCGCGGAGTACGGTGTGCGCGGGCTTCTCGGCAGCGCCAAGCGTTCGGTGTTCATCATCGACCAGCAAGGCGTGGTGCGTTACGCCCACCAGGACCCGCTCTCGCTGAGCTACCGCAGCGTCGACGACATCCTGCAGGCGCTGAAAGACAGCGGGCTGGTCAAAGCGCGGCCGGCGTGATCTCGTGCAGCCTGGAAAAGTCGAGCTGGATCCGCCCGTCCGGCTTGGCCGAGAGCATGTCCGCGTAGCGAAAGCCGAACTTGATCCCTTCGGGCAGGTAGCGCCAGTTGCCCTGGATGTTCTGCGAGGAAGTCCCGTCGAGCCCGCTCACCGAGACCATGATCTCCATGTCCTGCCCGCGCACCGACTCCTCGGTCGCCCCGTGCAGCGGACTGTCCGGGCCGATGGGATGAAGCACCTGCCAGCTGCGGCCGAGTGCCGGCGACCAGTTGCGCGTCAGGGTCAGGTCGTACATCCGGTACGAGGGCACGCCTTCCGT
>VBLM01000322.1 GCA_005879095.1 Deltaproteobacteria bacterium | reverse complement strand
CGCTGGCGATTCCCGCCGGCCCGATCACCGTCGACGCCGGCGGGATCTGGAGCGTCACCGCTACTCTCGGCTACGGAGCTCACCGCCTCAGCGCGATCCAGATCCGCAACGGTGAAACGAGCGTCGCCAGCGATGCGCTCGAGGGCCACGTCCGGCCCGCGGCGCCGGCCATCGTCTCGCCTGCGAGCGGCACCGCGAGGACCAACGGCTCGGTCGCGGTAAGCGGCGCCGCGATCGCCAATGCGTCGGTGACCCTCTTCGACGGCGGCAGCGCCGTCGCGTCCGTCACCGCCGACGGCGGCGGTCTCTTCGGCGCGATCGTCTCACTCGCGATCGGCCCGCACGCGCTGACCGCAACCCAACAGCTGAACGGCGAAACGAGCGGCGCCAGCAGCGTCGTGGCGATCGAGATCAAGGAGCCGGTCGTCGCTCCACCGGGATCGCCCGCGTTCATGCCGGCCGCCTCGATGGCGATCGCGCGCGAGTTCGATTCCGCGGAGGGCGCCATCGAGCTCCCCGGCGGCAGTGTGCTGGTCGCGGGCGGCGGGTCCTCGCAGGTCTTCGATCCGGCGACGGGAATGTGGAGCGCGGCTTCGTCGATGAGCGTCCGTCGGCGCTCCTTCAGCATCGGACTGCTCTCCAGCGGGCAGGTGATCGCGGCGGGCGGCTTCGACGGCGGCAATGACATCCTCGGCAGTAGCGAGCTGTACGACCCTTCGGCCGACGTCTGGTCCGCCGGTCCGCCGCTGTCTTTGGGCGCGCGCGCCGGCGGCAGTTTCGTCGTCCTCGGCGGCAAGCTGCTGATCGCGGGCGGCCCCACGCGCGCTGGCGACTGCACGTACCGTTCCGATGCCGAGATGTTCGACGCCGCGGGCGGATGGTCGCCAACCGGCTCGCTGCAACAGAACCGCGAGTCCGGATCCGCTGCGCTGCTCGCAGGCGGCAAGGTGCTCATCGCCGGCGGGCCGGCCAGCGGGTGTCCATCGGATCATTCGCAGCAGGCCGAGGCGGAGATTTACGATCCCTCGCTCAGGAGCTGGTCCGTCACCGGCCCGCTGTCGAATCCGCGCGGCGGTTTTACCCTCACCGCGCTCGCCGACGGCAAGGCGCTGGTCGCCGGCGGGTATGGAGGCGGCGGGTTCCTCGCGGCTGCGGAGCTCTACGACCCGGCGACCGGCGCTTTCACGCCGACCGGCGCGCTGAACACGCCGCGCACCGGCCACACCGCGACCCTGCTGCCGAACGGAAACGTCCTCGTCGTCGGCGGAACCAACGCCAGCGGCGCGGTCCTCGGCAGCGCTGAGATCTACCAGCCCTCGACAGGTCTGTGGACCGAGGTGCCCGCGTTCCTCTCCACGCCGCGCACGAGGCATGCCGCGGCCCTGCTCGCGAGTGGTCAAGTGCTCGTCGCCGGCGGCAGCGCGGGCGCGTCGATGGCGCTGGCGAGCGCCGAGATCTTCGCGCAGGCCTCCGTCGTCACCGGCGGCGCCGGTGCGGTGCTCACGCAGCACAACGACATCGCGCGCACCGGCCTCAACGCGGCCGAGACCCAGCTCACCTGGCAGGCGGTCCAGATGAGCTTCGGAAAGCTCTTCACCGTAAGCGTGGTGGGACGGATCTTCGCCCAGCCGCTCTACGCGCCGGGGGTGGTCACTCCCTCCGGCCTGCGCGACATGGTGATCGTCGCGACCGAGCACAACATGGTCTACGCGCTCGACGCTCATACCGGCGCCGCGATCTGGAGCAATCCGGTCTCGCTCGGTCCGCCCATCCCCACCAGCGACGTGTACAAGAGCCCTTGCATCAACATCCCCGACGAGGTCGGGATCACCGGAACGCCGGTGATCGACCCGATCAGCGGAACCATCTACGTGGTTGCGGCAACCCAGGAGGGCGGATCCTGGAAGCAGAGGCTGCACGCGATCGACCTGGCCACCAGTGCCGTCAAGAAGAGCCAGGTCATCACCGGCGCGGTGCAGGGCACCGACGCCACCGGTGCCCCGACCACGATCGCGTTCGACCCCAGGCGTGAAAACCAGCGCGCCGGATTGCTGCTGCTCAACGGAAAGGTCTACGTGGCCTGGGCCTCCCACTGCGACGACTTCGTCGATGCTCCGAACCAGGTCTTCTTCGGCTGGCTGATGGCCTTCGACGCAGCCACGCTCGACCGGGTGGACGGCCTCTTCAATGCGGAGCCGTACTTCAACCCGGTTTCTCTCGACCCGAACGTCCCCGCGGACCTCCGGGTAGTGGCCTACGGCGGCAGCATCTGGCAGAGCGCGGGCGGCATCGCTTCCGACGGTCAGCGCATCTTCGTCACCACCGGAAACGGCGTCGCGGCGCCCGGCAACCGTCAGTACGGCGACAGCGTGATCGCGCTGCCGCTTCCCATTCCCCAGCCGAATCTGAATCAGGTGCCGGACTGGTTCACGCCGGCGGACCAGGTCCACCTCAACCAGAAAGATCTCGACCTGTCGGCGGGAGGCGTCGTGATCATCCCCGACTCGGTGCCGGCGCACCCGAACCTGCTCGTCACCGCCGGCAAGAACGGCACGATCTACCTGCTCGACCGCAATCAACTCGGCGGAACCCAGACCGGATCGGCCGACGCAATCTGTCCGTCCGGCGCGGCGCCCGGCAATTGCGCCGTCTCCGTCGACGTCGGAGCGACGGGTGTGGTCCCCGGTGAGGCCTATTACGGACAGCCCGCGTACTTCAACGGGCACCTCTACTTCGCCGGCAACGGCGATTCTCTCAAGCGGTTCGCGGTCGGCGGCGCCTCGATCTTCTCGGGACCGGACTATTACAGCGCCAATACCTTCAAATATCCGGGTGCCACCCCGTCGATTTCGGCGAACGGAACGGCCGACTCGATCGTCTGGGCGCTGGAGCGCACGGAACCGGAACCGTTCGTCTTCCCCGACAAGACCTACCTGCACGCCTATCGCGCGACCGATCTCTTCGACCTTTACGACAGCAACGCGGCCGGCGTGCCGCGTGGCGTCCGCACCCAGGACAACCTGCCCCACACCGGCCAGTTCGTCGCGCCGACGGTGGGCGGCGGATTCGTGTACATCGCGGCCGGGTCCACGCTGGCCTGGTTCGGCCTCTTCACCGTCGCGACGCCGGTGATCTCGCCCAGGGACGGGACCATCTTCTCCGGCACGCAGACGGTCACGATCTCGGACACCACTCCCGGCGCCACCATCTACTACACCCTCGACGGAACCGATCCCGCGCCCGACAACCTCTCGAGCAGCGTCTATTCCAATTCGTTCAGCGTCTCGACCTCCACGTACGTGAAGGCGCGCGCGTACGTCGGCAATTCGCAAACCTCGGACGTGGCAGCCGCACACCTGTTCCACTCGACGTGTGGAGTCGCCTGTTCCAACGGCTGCTGCCAGAACGGGCAGTGCAATACGCAGGGCTTCCCCAACTGCGGAACCGACGGCAACGCCTGCACGTCCTGCGACCCCGCGAAGACCAACATGTGTCTGAGCGACGGCACCTGCGGCTGCCACGGCACGCCTCCCTGCGGACCCGGGCTGCACTGCGGACAGTTCGCCTGCCAGTGCGACGAAACGAGCTGCAACGGGTGCTGCAAGGACGGTATTTACGGGACCTGCCAGCAGCCGGTCTCGGTGAACTTCTGCGGCCCCGCCGGCGCTCTGTGCACGGCCTGCGATATCAACGTCGCCGACGGCTGTGGCAACGGGTCGTGCACCTGCGGCGGCGGCCCCGCCTGCACCAATGGCCGGCACTGCATCTCCGGCATCTGCACGATCCCGACGCCGCTGTACGAAGGATACTTCGACGCCGCCCAATGCGACGTCGTCTTCGGCTGGGCCTGGGACCGGAACTCGCCCGCCTCACATACCGCGGTCGACGTCTATTCGGGCGGAGTCCGCGTGCTCTCCAGCCTCCCCGCGATCTATTTCCGCCAGGACCTCCTCGACGCCGGCATCGGCGACGGCACGCACGCCTGGGGCACGGGCACGCCGGTCTCGCTCAAGGACGGCGAGCCGCACGTGCTCGACGCGCGCCACTCCGCCAGCGGCGCGAGTCTGGGAACCAGCCCCAAGAACCTCCTCTGCGGAGCGAAGATCGCCTGGATCCAGCCCGCGGAGGCCGCCGGCTTCGGACCGCCGGGAACGTTCACCGTCGCGGGTTACGCCTATGGCGGCTCCGGCAACGTCCAGCTCATCTGGCGCGACAAAACCAGCGGCGGTCCCTGGACGGTCGTGGACTACCTCGCTCCGGTCAACGAGGGCGTCTGGTACAACACCATCGGGCCCGCGCCGGTCAACGAGTGTCATACGTACGAGGCCTATGCGATCTACGACGGCGGGACCTCCGCGATCTTTACATACGATGCTTCGACGTCCGGCTATTGCCAGGAGTCCGCGAGCATCATCTGGATGCAGCCGCAGCCGCTCGCCGGGTTCGGCCCGGCGGACAACTTGATCGTCGCGGGCAGCGCGACCGGCGCGCCACCTGGCGTCCAGGTCTTCCTGTACTACCAGGACCTGACGGCCGGGGGCGGTTGGTCGCAGGTGTCGTACGCGCCGCTGCCCGACTCGACGGGCATCTGGTACAACGCGTTCCCCGCCGACTACACGCACCAGTACGAGGCATACGTGAAGTACGACATCCGGCAGTCGGGGAGTTGCGCCTACGCGGGCGACGGCAACATCGTTTGGTGCCCCTGAATTCAGCCGAGGGGGGGATTGTCGGGCTCGGGTTCGGTCTTCGGAATCGCGGCTTGCCAGGCTTCAGCGAGTTTTTCCTGCGAGGCGCCGAGGAAGCCGCCTTCGCCGCGGTAGATCGAGCGGCCCGCGATTTCGACGAGAACGATCGCGCCATTTCCAATCTGCGTGCGCCACGCGGACAACGTGACTTTGCTCTCGCGCGTGCGAACCGGAACCCGTTCCATACGGCTATCATGCGCCAACAACCCCAGGAGGCGCCATGGCCGAAATCGCCTATCGCTCGCAGGTGCGCATCGAACGAATCAAGGGCTCGCTGCGCCACGCTTTTCTTCCCGAGGAGCCGCAGCCGGTGAAATTCGGCACCCACGGCGCGGTGGCGAAGCACTACGGCGCCCAGCCCGGCGCGTACGAGCCGCACGCGACGACCATCGACTACGTCGTGGCGGCCGCGGCGGGTTGACTGACCGGGACTTTCGGAGGCGCGCTGGAGGCGCGTCAAATCCCCGCGTCCGCCGGGAAGCTCGTCGCGGAAGCCGTCGGAGAGGTGGAGCTGGAAGGAAACGTACTGGTGATCAAGCGGATTCATGTCAAGATGCTGCTCGAGGCCGAGCCCGCGCAGCGCGAAACGGCGGAGCGCGTGCACGGCTTCTTCGCGCAGGCGTGTCCGATCTACCGCTCGATCCATCCGCAGATCGCAGTCACAACCGAGCTTTCGTTTCGCTGAGGGGGAAAACATGGACTGGTACATGGCGGTGCTCAAGAGGTACGCCGAATTCTCGGGGCGCGCGCGGCGGCGCGAGTACTGGATGTTCGTGCTGATCAACTTCCTCATCGGCTGCGGGCTCGGGGTCATCGGCGCGCTCGTGCACGGCTTGAGCTTCCTCAGCTGGCTCTATTCGCTGGCGGTGCTGGTCCCGAGCATCGCGGTCTCGGTGCGGCGCCTGCACGACACCGGGCGCAGCGGCTGGTGGCTGCTGATCGGCTTGATTCCGCTGATCGGCTTCATCGTGCTGATCGTGTTCCTCGCCACCGACGGCGAGCCCGGCGACAACGAGTATGGGCCGAATCCGAAGTCGTCCGTGGTCGAGGGCGCGCCAGCCTGAATCAGGGCAGCGGCGTCCCGCTGATCGACGCGTCGAGGATCTCGATCGGGTGCGCGGCCGGCAGTCGCTGGCCGCGCTCGCGCAGTATCTTCTGGATCTGCAGCGTGCAACCGGGGTTCGCGGAAGCGAGCAGGTCCGGCTTCGTCGAGAGCAGGTTGTCGACTTTTCGCTGGCCGATCTGATCGGCGCTCTCCGGCTGAACCAGGTTGTAGATGCCCGCGCTGCCGCAGCACTGGTTGCCGTCGGGGATCTCGAGCAGCGTCACGCCGGGGATCGCTTTCAGAAGCTGTCGAGGCTGCGCAACGATGCGCTGCGCATGCTGCAGGTGGCAGGCGTCGTGCATTGCGATGCGCAGCGGCAGCGGCAGCGGCCTGCGCTCGGCGCGCGGGGGGAACGCGGCGAGGAATTCGTTCACGTCGCGAACTTTCGCGCTGAAGGCTTTTGCTTCCTCCGTACCGAGCAGCCGCCCGTAGTCCTTGAGGTGCGAGCCGCAGCCGGCGGCGTTGATGACGATCGCGTCCGCCCCGTCGAACTTGCCCATCAGCGCCCGGGCGAAGTCGAGCGACTCGTGCTCGCGCCCGGCGTGCATGCTGAGCGCGCCGCAGCAGCCCTGGCCGCGCGGGACCAGCACTTCGCAGCCTTCCGCCGAGAGCACGCGCAGCGTGGCTTCGTTGACGCCGGGATTGAAGACCCGCTGCACGCAGCCGGCGATCATCGCCACCGTCATCCGCTTTTCGCCCCGCGCCGGCACGCGGTCGGGCAGGGTGCCGAAGAGGTTGTGCGCGGTCACCGTCGGCTGCAGCGCTTCCATCTCGCGCAAGCGCACCGGCAGCAATTTCACCAGCGTGTGCCTGAGAAGCCAGCGCAAGCCGGTCCACGTATAGACGAGCAGCAGCGCGGTGAGCGCCTTGAGCCGGCGCGGATACGGGAAGAGCGCGAAGATCATCGCGCGGTGGAATCGATCGTAGAGGCCGCGCCGGTATTTCTGCTCGACCAGCGCGCGCGTCTCCTCGATGAGGATGTCGTAGCGCACGCCGGAAGGACAAGCGGTGACGCACGCCATGCAGCCGAGGCACTTGTCGAAATGGCCGGCGACCGTCGGCGTCATCTGCGTCGTGCCGGCGCGCAGTGCGCGCATCAGATCGATGCGGCCCCGAGGGGAATCCATCTCCTCGCCCCAGCTGACGTACGTCGGGCAGTGGGGGAGGCAGAATCCGCAATGCACGCAGTCGTCGATCAGCTCGCGCTCGGGAGCGGTCACCAGAGCCTCGGCAGGCGCGTGTCCGGATCGAGGCGGGATTTCACCGCCTGATGCAACGTCGGCAATGCAGGCGACGGCGAGCCCGCCCAACCGCCGAACGCGGCAAACGACACGGGATCGGCAGCGTTTGCAAGACCGAGTCCGAGCGTCGGGTACCACCAGAACGGCGCTTTGAGCGTCTGTTCGACCTGGGGCAATTGCGTCGGCAGCGCGCCGAATCGCACGCTGCCCGACGGCTCGCCCGCGGGCCACGGCGCCTCCGCCAGATCGCGCAGCTTCTCGCGCTGCGCCCGCACGCCGGCGCGAAAGCCCTCGAGGCGGATCCACACGTCGTAATCCGTCTCGTAGTGCGCCATCATCGCGGCCGGCTCGAGCTGGAACCGGCGCACCTTCCGCACCAGCTCGATCACGCCGGCAGCCTCGAGGCCCCGCGCGAGCAGCGTCACCGTCTCCTCGGGTACCGGATGCACGCGGAACGTCGCGGTCGCGATCATGCCGAGCGTCCCGCGCGAGCCGCACGTGCTCGACGCGCGCCACTCCGCCAGCGGCGCGAGTCTGGGAACCAGCCCCAAGAACCTCCTCTGCGGAGCGAAGATCGCCTGGATCCAGCCCGCGGAGGCCGCCGGCTTCGGACCGCCGGGAACGTTCACCGTCGCGGGTTACGCCTATGGCGGCTCCGGCAACGTCCAGCTCATCTGGCGCGACAAAACCAGCGGCGGTCCCTGGACGGTCGTGGACTACCTCGCTCCGGTCAACGAGGGCGTCTGGTACAACACCATCGGGCCCGCGCCGGTCAACGAGTGTCATACGTACGACCGAGAGTGGCGCGGTCCGCGCGAGCCGGGTCGAGAGCGAGCCGCTGCCCGTGCTTCGCCAGCTCGCGCTGCAGCGCTGCCAGCGTCACGCCGCACTCGGCGGTCACCACCTGATCGGAGGGCGTGTACTCGACGATGCGATCGAGCTTCGTGGTTTCGATCAGCAGATCGGCAGCGGGCGGCGCGGGCACTTCCGTCCTGCCTCCGGCGAACGCGACGGTGCCGCGCGATTCGCTCAGCGCGCGCTGCGCTTCGTCGAGAGAAGCGGGCGTCATACCCGGTGAGCCTCGCCCGACAGCTCGGTCGGATGCGGCGTGTAGATCCCCGGCTTGTCGCCGCACAGCCGCGGCGTGGGAAAGACCTTCCCCGGATTGAGCTGCATCGAAGGATCGAATGCGCAGCGCACGCGGTTCATCGTCTCCAGGTCGTCCTCGGAGAACATCTCGCTCATGTACTGCGCCTTGTCGGCGCCGACGCCGTGCTCGCCGGTGATCGAGCCGCCGTAGCGCAGGCAGATGCGGAGGATTTCGCCCGAGACTTCCTCGGCGCGCTTTTCTTCTCCCGGCACGCGCGCGTCGAAGAGCACCAGCGGGTGCAGGTTGCCGTCGCCGGCGTGGAAGACGTTGGCTACGCGCAGACCCGCTTTCGCAGTCAGCTCGGCGATCTCCTGCAGCACGCGCGCGATCTCGCTGCGGGGAATCACGCCGTCCTGCACCATGTAGTTGCGCGCGATCCGCCCGACCGCCGCGAACGCGCTCTTGCGGCCCTTCCACATCAGCTCGCGCTCGGCCGCATCGCGCGGTACGCGGACCTCGAGAGCTCCGGCCTTGCGCGCGAGGTCGATCGCGTTCGCAGAGGTGTGCTCGCACTCCGCGGCGAGTCCGTCCACGTCCATCAAGAGGGCGGCGCCGACGTCCGGCCAGTCGAGGCCGGTGGCGGCTTTCGCGGCGACGATCGCCAGCCGATCCATCATCTCGATCGCCGCCGGCACGATGCCGGAAGCGATGATCGCGCTGACCGCGTTGCCCGCTTCGGTGGTCGAGGGAAAGGTGGCAAAGAAGGTGCGCGTCGCCTCGGGCTTACGAAGTATACGAAGTACAACTTCCGTCACAATCCCGAGCAGACCTTCGCTGCCGACGACCACGCCGGTGAGATCGTAGCCGGGCTGATCGAGCACCGGCCCGCCGAGATCGTGCACCGTGCCGTCGGCCAGCACGATGCGCAGGCCGAGCACGTGGTTGACGGTGAATCCATACTTCAGGCAGTGCGCGCCGCCCGAATTCTCCGCGACGTTGCCGCCGATCGTGCAGACGCTCTGCGACGACGGATCGGGCGCGTAGTACCAGCCTTCCGCGCCGATCGCTTTCGAGACGTCGAGATTGACCACGCCCGGCTGCACGCGCATGAACGCGTTGTCGAAATCGATCGCCAGCACCTTGCGCATCCGCGCCAGTCCGATCAGCACGCAGCCGGCGACCGGAAGCGCGCCGCCCGACAATCCCGTCCCCGATCCGCGCGCGACGATCGGCAGCCCCGCGTCTCGAGCGATGCGAACACATCGGACGACTTCTTCGGTCGAGGCGGGCAGCACGACCACGCCCGGCATCGCGCGGAACGACGTCAGTCCGTCCGATTCATACGTCCGCAGCTGCTCTGCCTCGCGGATGCAGTTCTTCTCACCGACGGCGGCGGCGAGCGCGGCGATGACCTCCGGATTCATTCGAGCTGCGAGTAAGCGGGAAGGGTGAGGAAGTCCACGAATTCGCCGAGGACCAGATCGTCGACCATCTTCCGCGCCGCCTCCACATGTGCGATGCCGGACAACTTTCCCACCTCGTCGTCGCGGAGCTGCTCATACAGCGAGCGATCGATCGTCCGCCCGTCCTCCAGGCGAGCCTTGTTCTGCACCCATTGCCAGAGCTGCGCACGGGAGATCTCCGCGGTTGCCGCGTCCTCCATCAGGTTGTAGATCGCCGCGGCGCCGTTCCCGCCCAGCCAGGAGGCCAAGTACTGGATGGCGACGCTGATGTTGTTGCGCACGCCGGCCTCGCTGATGGTCGCGCCCGGCACTCGCGTGTCCTGCAGCTCGCTGGCCTTGACGTCCACTTCGGGGCGTTGGCGGGAAAGCTGGTTCGGCTTGCCCAGCTTCTTGTCGAAGACCTCCTTCGCTACCGGCACCAGGTCAGGATGCGCGACCCAGGTCCCGTCGAAGGATTCTTCCGCGTCGGGATGAACGGCGCCATCCCGCCCATCGCGTGCGCCCCGCGCTTGTGGCACGTCTTCACCAGCAGCTCGGTATACGCGCGCATGAACGGCACCGTCATCGAAATCTTATAGCGATCGGGCAGGATCAGGTCCTTGCGCGTGCGGGACTTCTTGATCAGGGAAAAGATGTAGTCCCATCGCCCGGCGTTGAGCCCGCTCGAATGCTCGCGCAGCTCGTAGAGGATCTCGTCCATCTCGAACGCCGCCGGCAGCGTCTCGATCAGCACCGTCGCGCGCACGCTCCCGCGCGGAATCCGAAGACGATCCTGCGCGAAGACGAAGACATCGTTCCACAGCCGCGCCTCGAGATGCGACTCCATCTTCGGCAGGTAGAAATACGGCCCCGTGCCGCGGTCGAGCGTCTCGCGCGCACTGTGGAAGAAGAAGAGCCCGAAATCGGCGAGCGATCCCGAGACCGGCTTGCCGTCGGCGGTGATGTGCTTCTCCGTCAGGTGCCAGCCGCGCGGACGGACCAGGAGCGTCGCGATCCTGTCGTTCAGCTTGTAGGACTTCCCCTCCGGCGACTTGAACGTCAGCCGCCGGCGCACGGCGTCGATCAAGTTGACATGGCCGACGGAGACGTTGCTCCAGGTTGGCGAGAGCGAGTCCTCGAAGTCGGCCATGAAGACGTCCGCGCCCGAATTGAGCGCATTGATCATCATCTTGCGCTCGACCGGGCCGGTGATCTCGACGTGCCGCTTCTGCAGATCCGCCGGCGCCGGCGCGACCTTCCAGTCGCCGGCGCGCACCGCCGCTGTGTCGGAGAGGAAGTCGAACGGCCCGCTCGGCTTTCGTCTCGCGAGCAGCTCTCGTCGCCGAGCGTCGAACTCGCGGTGCAGCTGCTCGACGAACTCCAGC
>VBLM01000318.1 GCA_005879095.1 Deltaproteobacteria bacterium | reverse complement strand
AGGCTACTACCACCGGCTCGATCCGAAGACCGGCTACGTGCTCTCTTCCTCGTGCTGCGCGAACACCGCGACCGAGCACCACATGATGGGCAAGCTGATGGTCGACACGCTCGCCCGCTGGGCGCGCGACTACAAGATCGACGCTTTCCGCTTCGACCTGATGGGCCTGCACCTCAAATCCGACATCGAGAAAGTGCAGGCGGCGCTGCAGGCGCTGACGCTCGCGGCCGACGGCGTGGACGGCTCGAAGATCTACCTCTACGGCGAAGGCTGGGACTCCGGCGAGATGGCGCACAACGCGCTCGGGGTGAACGCCAGCCAGCTCAACATGGCCGGCACCGGCGTCGGCACGTTCAACGATCGGATCCGCGATGCCGCGCGCGGCGGCGGACCGTTCGACAACGGCTGCGACCTGACCAAGTCGCCGGTGCAGTGCGACATCCGCAAGAAGCAGGGCTTCTCCAGCGGGCTGTTCCTCGATCCGAACGAGCTGGGCGGCACCTCGCAGACGGATCAGGACGCGCTCGCGCACTCGCTCGACCTGATCAAGATCGGCATGGCCGGCGGCCTCGCCGACTTCCGCATCGTCACGTACAGCGGCTCGACGATCGCCGCGGCCGGGGTCGGGTACAACGGCGCCGCCGCGGGCTACACGGGAGATCCGCAGGAGTCGATCAACTACGTCTCGGCGCACGACAACCAGATCCTGTGGGACATCGTGCAGTACAAGATGCCCACCGGCCGCAGCGCCGCCGATCGCGTGCGCGCGGACGAGCTGGCGATCGACGTGGCGATGCTCGGCGAGGGCGTTCCCTTCTTCGCGATGGGCGACGACATCCTCCGCTCCAAGTCGATGGACAAGAACAGCTACGACTCGGGCGACTGGTTCAACCGCGTCGACTGGACCGGACAGTCGAACGGCTGGAGGAGCGGTCTGCCCAACCAGCCTGACGACTCGGCGAACTGGGGATTGATCAAGACCATCTTCGGCGACTCGAGCGCGGCGCCGTCCGCCTCCGACATCGCAGCCGCCTCGGCACACTTCCAGGAGATGCTGAAGATCCGCAAGAGCTCGCCGCTCTTCCGGCTGCGCACGAAGGCCGACGTGATGTCGCGCGTCGACTACTCGAATGCCGGCCCGTCGCAGGTGCCGGGCGTGATCGTGATGACCATCACCGACGGGACTTGCGCCGGCACGGACCTCGATCCCGCACGCGACGCGATCGTCGTCGTGGTCAACGCGGACAAGGCGAGCCACGCGATGCCGGTTTCGGGGGCGACCGGCTTCACAGTGCACACGAAGTCGACCGTCACGGGAGCGTCTTTCTCGAACGGCACGTTCACCGTTCCGGCGCGCATCACCGCGGTCTTCGAGCAGCTTCAGTCGGGCGGGCAGGGCGCCGGCCTGCCTTGCAACACGCA
>VBLM01000320.1 GCA_005879095.1 Deltaproteobacteria bacterium | reverse complement strand
CCGCTCCCCGCTCGCCGACACCCGCGACGTCGGTCCCCAACCGATCGGCGAAGAACCGCATGAAACTGTGCGCGCCCTGATAATTGCCGATCGGATCGCCCTCCCACTTCGTCAGGCTTCGCCCGTCGTACGCGCCGCGCTCGAGGTACGCCGCGCCTTCCGAACGGCCGATCGAGCTGTTCCAGCCATACCCCGCGAGGTCCTCCGCCACCTTCGAGAGCGCCTCGTTGATCCAGGTCACCTCCGGCCCGTCGCAGCTCTTCTCCACGCAGCGGTGGCCCAAATTCAACAGGTGTTGAATTTCGTGGGCCAGCGTGGCGGGAAAGACCGTGCCCTGCAGATCCTGCGCCGAATACCCGTTCGCGCCGCCGTTGCGCACGTCGTTGAGATAGACGATCTCGGCGTGGTTCGATCCGCCGCCGGAGCAGTCTGAAGATCCGTCGCGGGCCGTCAAAAGGTCGCCGTTGCCGAAGTACCCGATCAGCCACCCGCCATTCAGGTGTGCGCCCAGCTCGTGCGTGAGCAGCACCAGGATGCGGCCGTTCCCGTCGACGTCGGTAGGCGCGCCGAACGCGGAAGTATCCACCGGCCAGACCCGCTCTTCGTACGCCTGCGCCAGCGCATCGAAGAACGGCGCCTCGTAGTGCGAGAGGTCCTCGTCATCCACCCAGAACTCGCCGTGCGCCGTCTGCGCCACGCGCGTCGCCGGCTTGCGAATGTGGCGCGAGAAATCGAGCCCCGGCACCACGCAGAACGGCCGATGGTCGCCTGCAGGCGCGGCCTCGGCAGCAGCCGCCCGAGCCGGCACCGCGAATTCGGGCGCATGCAACGCCACGGACCGCTGCAACATGGAGACCAGCGAAGAAGGCCTGACGCCTGAGGCCTGAGATCCGCCCTCCGCGACGCCGCTCACTGCGACGTCCGCCTGCGCTCCGTCACGTCCGCCGGCATTCACCAGCAGCACGCCGAGCCGCTCGCCGGCCGCGAGCTGCGGAAAATCCGCGTGCAGCACACCGCCGCGAAAATCCTGCGGCCCGAACATCTGCCACGGCTGCGCGCCGCCGCCGGAAGCGCCCGCGCTGACGAAGCCCACCGCGCGCCCGCCCGGCATCGCGTCGACCCACACGCCCGCGCTCTGCGAAAACGCGCCCGGCAGCGTCGCGCGCGTGCCGTGAACCACGACCGCATCGGAGAGCGCACCCTTGGTGTCGAGATCGACCAGCTGCACGCGGTACGATCCCGCGCCCGCCGCCGCGGACCAGGTCACCTCGACCCCCGCCGCGGTCGCCGAAGCGCGCACGTCGCGCGGCCGATCCGATCCGTCCGCCCCGCACGCGATCGCAGCGGCGACGCAAAAAAGCAGGGGGTTGCGCACGATGTTCAAAACGATTCATTCGCGGATCTCCTTCCCAGCGGATCGGTAGACTGGATGAGGAGTGTTTGTCCTACCTCGCCACACCCACCAGATAAGGTGGCGAAACAACATCGATAGCGCAGTTTCCCGACCTCGGTGACAACGCACCTACATGAGACTACAGCATTGTAAAGCCGAGACGTTCACCCATCCTGTCGCCGCCTCGCCCACAAAGTGGGCCAACCAGCGACGGAGTGGGACAAATGCTCAAGCGCAATCTCGTTCCCCTTGCAGTGCTCGTGATGGCAGTCGGCTGCGCGCAGCGGCCGGGCGAGGACGAGGCAGCCGCCGCCGACGAGTCGCAAGCGATCACGATGCGCTCGCCCGAGGTCGGCCTCGCCGCCCACCACGACGCGAGCCCGCCGCTGATGCTGATGGCCCCCGCCGAACGGCAGGAGCGCATCGAGCGCGAGCCGAAGCGCATCCCGCGCGGACCGGCCGGCAACTTCGTCGCGCTGCCCACCATCCACGTGCAGAACACGTCGCCGGCGCTGGCGATACCGAACACGATCCTCTCCTTCGACGGCATCGGCCAAGGCTTCGCCGGACCGGGCGGCACGTTCACCGTGAGCTCCGCGCCGCCCGATACCAACGGCGACGTCGGTCCCAACCACTACGTGCAGACGGTCAACGTCGACTTCGCCGTCTTCAACAAGAGCGGCACCGCGCTCTTCGGACCGGTCCCGATCAACACCCTCTGGAGCGGCTTCGGCGCCGGCTGCCAGGCCAACAACGACGGCGATCCGGTCGTGCTCTACGATCCGATCGCCGACCGCTGGATCATCTCGCAATTCTCGGTCAGCACCACGCCTTTCTTGCAATGCGTGGCAGTCTCGCAGACGCCCGATCCGACCGGCGCGTACTTCCGCTACTCGTTCAACTACGGCACGGTCGGCTTCAACGACTACCCGAAGATGGGCGTCTGGCCGGACGCGTACTACGTCACCTTCAACATCTTCAACAACATGTCGACGTTCGCGGGCGCCAAAGTCTGCGCCTACGACCGAACCCGGATGCTGACCGGCGCCGCCGCCACGCAGCAGTGCTTCCAGACCAACAACCAGTGGGGCGGACTGCTCCCCGCCGACCTCGACGGCGCGCGCCAGCCCCCCGCGGGCTCGCCCAACTACGTGGTCGCCTTCGGCACCAACGACCTCGGCGTGTGGAAGTTCCACGTCGACTGGACCACGCCTTCGAACACGACCTTCACCGGCCCCACGCTGCTCCCGGTCGCGGCCTTCAGCGACGCCTGCAACGACGGGACCTGCATCCCGCAGTCCGGCACCACCCAGCAGCTCGACTCGCTCGCCGACCGCCTCATGTTCCGGCTCGCCTATCGCAACTTCGCCGACCACGAGTCGCTCGTCGTCAGCCACTCGATCACCGCCGGCAGCTCGGTCGGCGTCCGGTGGTACGAATTGCGCGCGGACGCCTCGCACAACCTTTCCGTCTTCCAGCAGGGCACCTACGCGCCCGACACCGGCTACCGCTGGATGGGCTCGCTCGCGCAGGACCAGCAGGGCAACATGGCCCTCGGCTTCAGCCTCTCCTCGAGCAGCTTGCATCCCGAAATCCACTACACCGGCCGCCTCGCCGGTGACGCCGCCGGACAGATGACGCAGGGTGAAGGCGCCATCGTCAACGGCGCCGGCTCGCAGAGCGGCAGCCGCGGCCTCACCCGCTGGGGCGACTATTCGATGATGAGCGTCGACCCGAGCGACGACTGCACCTTCTGGTACACGACCGAGTACCTCTCCGCCATCGGCGAATTCAACTGGCACACCCGCATCGGCTCCTTCAAGTTCGCCGGCTGCGGCGGCGGCACGACGACCAACGATTTCTCCATCAGCGCCAGCCCGACGACGGTCACCGTCAACCAGGGCGCTTCAGGCACCTCGACGATCTCGACCGCGGTGACGAGCGGCAGCGCACAGAGCGTCGCGCTCTCGGCGAGCGGCCTGCCCTCGGGCGCGACGGCCTCGTTCAGCCCGACCTCGGTGACTGCCGGTGGCAGCTCGACCCTGACGCTGAACGCGGGCACGGCTGCTGCCGGCAGTTACACGATCACGGTCACAGGCACCGGCGCAACGGCCACGCACACCACCTCGGTCACGCTGGTCGTCAACGGCCCGCCGCCCGCGAATGACTTCTCCATCAGCGCGAATCCTGCCTCGCTGAGCGTGCAGCAGGGCGCCTCCAGCACCTCGACCATCTCGACCGCCGTGACGAGCGGCAGCGCGCAAACCGTTTCGCTGTCGGTGAGCGGCACGCCTTCGGGTGCGACCGCCTCGCTCAGCCCGACCTCGGTCACAGCGGGCGGCAGCGCCACGCTGACGGTCGGCGCCGGCACCGCTGCGGCCGGCACCTACACGCTGACCGTGACCGGCACCGGAGCATCGGCGACGCACAGCACGTCGGTCCGCCTGACCGTCACGACTCCTCCGACCAGCAGCGGCATCGTCAACGGCGGATTCGAGACCGGCGACCTCTCCGGCTGGACCTCGGCCGGCTCCACCGCGGCGGTGAGCGGCGGTCACAGCGGCTCATGGGCG
>VBLM01000044.1 GCA_005879095.1 Deltaproteobacteria bacterium | reverse complement strand
TGAAGCCCTTCATGTCCGAGAGCAGAAGGACGAGGTTCACGGCAGCGCCCCGAGGCGCGCCAGCGCGAAGAACGCCGCCACCGCCAGCATCGCGGCGAGGCCGGCGCCGACGAAGACCCGGACAGCGCCGGGGACACCATCGCGCGGGGCTTGCCCCGCCATGGTGTCCCCAGTGACGCTGCGTCCAAGGACGTTCTCGGCCTTCCGTATCGCCACCTGCGCGGCGTCGAACAGGTGCCGCCGCAGCTCGCCGCGCACTTCCGGCCGGTCCGGCGACGGCAGAGGGCCGAGATCGGGCAGCGGTTTGAGCGCCGACAGCAAGCGGAAGACGCGCACCGGCTCGGGGACGCCTTTCAATCGGCGCTCGCCGGCGTCGTCGGCGTGGACCTCGGCCCGGTTCATCGAGAGCCAGACCGACTCGCCGAAGAGGACTTCGCCCGGGCCGCACAGGGCCTCGATCCGGGCGGCGATGTTGACCGGCTCGCCGAAGACGTCGCCGCGGGCGAGCCGCACTTCGCCGAGGTGGATCCCGATGCGCACGTCGAGCTCCATCCGCTGCGCGCGGTGTTGCAGCGCCGCCGCGCAGAGCACGGCCTGGGTCGGCGACTCGAACGCGACCAGGAACGTCCCGGCGATCTGCTTGATCCGTCGACCCTTGAACTTGCGCAGGACGGGGTCGACCAGCGCCTCGTGCAGGCGCAGCATCCGCTGGCTCTCCTCCCACGTCTGCGCGCCGAGCCGCTCCGCGTATCCGCAGAGGCCGGCGAAGACGATGGCGAGGTTGCGCGAGCGCACCTCTGCAAGCTACGGAGCGCCCGCGCGACGTGCACGTACGTGCGGGCCGCAGCTATTTACGTTTCGACAACGGGACCACGGGTGCGGTGGGCGACCACATCCAAGCAGGATGTCGCCCCATCGCGTAGTTCAGGTTCCATTCGCTCTTGAACAGAGCGATGGGGTTGGCGTCGCGGTCCTCGACGCAGAGCGCGTCGACTTCCTGCTCGAATTTGTCCGGGTTGAAATCGGCGCCGGTCACCCAGCGGGCCACCTGGTACGGCAGGCGCTCGAGGAGAAGCTGCGCGCCGTACTCGTGCTCCAGCCGGTACTGGAGCACCTCGAACTGCAGCGCGCCGACCGCGCCGAGGATCGGGTCGCGCATGCCGCCGCCGCGCTGGTGGAAGATCTGGATCGCGCCTTCCTGGGAGAGCTGCTCGAGGCCCTTCTCGAACTGTTTTCGCTTCAGCGCGTCCTTGGCGCGGACGCGGGCGAAGATCTCGGGGGAGAAGCGGGGAAGCTCGGCGAATTCGAAAGCCTCGCCTTCGGCGAGGCGGCATCGAGAGGCGCAGCGGCTTTTCCTCGCGCGGGAGGCGCGCGTCCATGCCTCTTCGGAATTGACCCGAGCAGACGCGGAGAAAGGCGAGCCGATCGCGGTGCGCCGGGTCCATGTTCGCCTGGATCTTGAAGACGAACCCGGAGAAGCTCGGCTCCTCGGGGTTGACGTGGGAGCCGTCGATCTTCGTGCGCGGTCCCGGCGGAGGCGCGAGGCGGACGAAGGCTTCGAGGAACTCGTCGACGCCGACCTCGGTCATGGCCGAGCCGAAGAAGGCGGGCGACAGTTCCCCGGTGAGAATTCGTTTGAGATCAAACGGATCGCCCGCGGCCTCGAGCAGCTCGACGTCGTCTCGGATCTTCTCGGGCGGGTTTTTCTTCCGCTGCCAGCTCTCGTCGAACAGCGGGAAAACGCCTTTGAAATCCGGTCCTTGTCCGATCGGCCAGGTGATCGGGCAGGTGCGGATGCCGAGCACTTCCTCGACCTCGTGCAGGTTGTCGAACGGCTCGCGCCCGAGCCGGTCCATCTTGTTGACGAAAGTGAAGATGGGGATCCCGCGGCGGCGGCAGACCTGGAAGAGCTTGCGGGTCTGCGCTTCGACGCCTTTCGCGCTGTCGATCAACATCACCGCCGCGTCGGCCGCCGCCAGCGTGCGGTAGGTGTCCTCGGAGAAATCCTGGTGGCCGGGCGTGTCGAGCAGGTTGATGCGGTGCCCTTGATGCTCGAATTGCAGCACGCTCGAAGTGACGGAAATCCCGCGCTGCCGTTCCAGCTCCATCCAGTCGGAGGTGACGTGCCGCTGCGCGCCGCGCGCCTTGACCGCGCCCGCGAGATGAATCGCGCCGCCATGGAGCAGCAACTTTTCCGTCAGCGTCGTCTTGCCCGCATCCGGATGCGAAATGATCGCAAACGTCCGCCGCCGCGCCGTCTCCGCTTTCAGCTTATGGTCGGTAGTCTCGGCCACGGCGCGAGTGGTGGACCTGTCCGGGATCGAACCGGAGACCTCTAGAGTGCGATTCTAGCGCTCTCCCAGCTGAGCTACAGGCCCACTTTCGTGCGGGAAACCTCGGCGCGCGGGGGAGATCCGGCGCAGAGGGAGCGCGCTTGTACCGTTCGCCTCCAGTGAAGTCAAGCGTATCGCCCTGACGGGGACGTCGCGGTCGCGCCGCCACAGCGCTCCAAAAAGCGACTACAGGTGCCGGAGCGGGGAACTCTCTGGCTGTGAGCTGACTGCCGAGAAAACGATTTGGTGCAACTACACGCCGACGCGCTGCGCACCGCCGCCGTGCGGCCGGTTGCCGGCGGGCATCGGCACGGCTGCGCTCGTGGATCCGATTGCGGCGGCAGCGTGGCTCGAGGGGGCCGCGGTGTATGCGTTCGATGCGCTGAAACGTGAATTGATCGCGCACGGCGCGCCGGGCTCGCTGATCGAACGAGCGCGGTCGGCGCAACAGGACGAGCGGCGGCATCACTGCACCATGTCCGCGCTCGCCGCCCGCTTCGGCGCCGCGGTTCAACCGGTTGAACTGGAGCCGGTCGGGATTCGGCCGCTGTTCGATGTCGCTCTTGAAAACGCCGTCGAAGGCTGCGTCCGTGAGACGTGGGGCGCCGCAGTCGCGGCTTACCAGGGCGAGTGCGCGACCGATCGGGCGGTCCGGCGCGCGATGCGATCGATCGCGGAGGACGAAGCCGAACACGCCGCGCTCGGCTGGGCGGTCGACGCCTGGGCGCGCTCGCGGCTTTCCCCCGAAGAGGGTGAACGGCTCACCGCGGCTCGAGCCAAAGCTTGCGAGGACGTGTTCGCGCAGGAGGACGCGCCACTGGAGCTTCTCGGTTTGCCCGATGCAGCGGCAAGGACGCGCATGTTCGCCGCGCTGCGGCCGATCTGGATCGCTTGATCGGACGCATGAGGCGTCTTTCGGTCACGGCGGTAATATCCCTCTCTCTCGCGGTGACGGTGCCGGCGTTGGCTGACGAGGGCCCGCGCTTGCGTCCTTCCGTAGCGTTCGGCGGCGCAGGGCTCTTTCCGTCGAAAGCCGGACAGCTTCAGACAAACTCCAAAGCGGCCATCCAGATCGACGCGTCGCTCGAGTTCGGCCCGGTTTTCCTCGCTGGCACCTGGCTCCACGGCGTCGAAGACAAGCGGCCCGATCATTCGTTCCTGGGCGTCAAGCTCGGGTACGTGCTCGGCGCCTGGCCTGTGGCACCCTACGCGTCCGTAGGGATCGGCAATCTTTCGCAAACCGCGGTCTTCGCCTTCGATAATGGCACGCAGGGGAGCGCGTCCGGATTGGCGTACGAGCTCGAGGTCGGTGCCGTCTTGCTTCGGGGCGCCGAGCTCGGTCGCCTCTGGATCTATGGGTTCGCCCTCTT
>VBLM01000315.1 GCA_005879095.1 Deltaproteobacteria bacterium | reverse complement strand
GGCGCATTGTGGCAGGTCGTGCAGGTGCCGTGGATGACGGGCGCGCCGAGCGCGTCGTTGAGACCGCGCACGTCGGCGATCTCGATCGGCTTGTGATTGAACAGATCCTCGCCGCGCGCCACGGCGCCCCGCGCCTCGTCGAGACGATTGCCGTTCAGGCCGGCCCAGGCGGCGAAAATCGTCATCGCCTCGGGATCGAACGGCTTACCCGTCGGGTCCGCCCCGAGCGTGTCGTTGATGCCGAGATAGAACGGCGTCGTGCTCAGCGGCACAGGTCCACCGCGGGCGCCCTCGCGATCGAGCAGTCCCGCGCTGAAATCGTGCGCCTGCGCGAAGAACAGACCGGTCTCGAAAGCGACGATCTCCTCGCGCTGTTCGTCGTCGATCGGATCCGGCTTCTGCGCGTGTCCCTGGGTTGCGCCGTTCGCCTGGTGCGCCAGGTCCTGCCGGATGCTCATCCCGGCCAGCGTCTCGCGGCCGTCCCACATCACGCCGGAGAGGAACCGGAGGTTGGCCGCCGGCAGCGGACGGCGGAAGAGCGACAGTTCGCCGGCGCTCGCGTAGCCGTACGGGTCGTCGACGGCCGCCAGCTCGAACTCCGCGCCGTCGGGAATGCCGATCCCGACGCGGATCAAGCCTTTGCGCAAGAGCAGGTCGTAGGCGCTCCGGCGCGTCTCGACGGTCGAGACGTCGGCGACCGGCGAGATGGAACCGTCATTCGGTCGGAAGACGGGGTCGAGGCCGTCGGTCCGTTCGAAGCGGTCGCGCAACCCGGCCGGGGTCACCGTCCAGCCCTGGCTTGCCACGTGGCAGCTGACGCAGGCGCGCCCGTTGGCGCCCATGCTGCGGAAGAAGAGGCCGTGCGTGTCGATCGCGCCTCCCGGCGTCACCGTGCGCGCGATTCCGCTTTCGTTTACGGCCATCACGTCCGCGTCGCCCGGCACTCGCACCAGGTCGGCGCCGAGATTGCTCGATTGCGCGACTGCCGCGCCCTCTCCATGATCGGCGCACGCCGCGAGCAAGGCGAGCATTGCCCAGGGTGTCGCCACAGTGCGGGAAACGGTCGGCATCGGAGCCTCCTGCGCCGACTGATTGCAGCCGCCATGCCCGCCCACGGACGCAGCCCAGGCTTGTTTACGCACGCGCCAATCCCACGCGAGGCGACGGTTCGCAGCGGCGCGGCGGCGTAACTTGCCGGAATCACGATGGTTTCGTTGACGTCTCCGCCGGGGAGACGCCGTCTCACGGGACGACTAGCAGGATCGGTGGATGGCCGATCGCGATCTACGGCACCTTGGGCTGTCCCGGCCGGGTGGCGGCATTCTTGCCCTGCCCGCGGCGCGTGCGCGCCACGACGTCGGTCACGACGCTCTGTCCGTCGACGACGCGGAACGCCGCGCGCACCTCGGCGCCCGCGGGCAGGTCGAGCGCGGTCGCCGGCGCGCTGTCGAGCACGATGCTGGCGTTGG
>VBLM01000319.1 GCA_005879095.1 Deltaproteobacteria bacterium | reverse complement strand
CGTGAACGGAGCCGTGAGCTACGACGCGCTCACCCACACGGCGACGTTCGCGCCGGCGAGCGATCTCGCGACCAGCACGTCCTTTACGGCGACGGTCACCACCGGCGTCAAGAACGACACCGGCAATGCGCTGGCGGCGAACAAGGTCTGGCGTTTCACGACGGGCAGCACGCCCTGCCAGGCGCCGATCAACCTCCGTTCGCTGGGGACTTTCGTCGCGGTGGCGGGCGCCGGTCTCACCAACTCCAACTCGGCTGGCGTGACCACGCTGGGTGGAGACGTCGGGCTGAGCCCGACGGGAACGTGCATGAGCGACGGAATCATCTGCGATCCGGCGGCCAGCAAGCCCTTGATCACGGGCACGCTGTACCAGAACGATCCGGCCGGCAAGGCGGCCCAGGCGAAGGCGGACCTGGTCCTGGCCTACAACGACGGCTGTGCGACCGGAGCGGGCGTCTGCCCCGGCCCGGGCCGGCCACCGGGCACCATCGAAGCTGACCTCTCCGGTCTGGTCCTTGCGCCCGGCGTCTACACGTCCGGATCGACGATGACCATCGCCACCAACGGGACCGCGGTGCTCGACGGCCAGGGAAACTCCAACGCAGTCTGGATCTTCCAGATCGCGTCCTCGCTGACGGCCGGAGTCGGATCTAATGTCGTACTGACCAACGGCGCCAAAGCAGCAAACGTGTTCTGGATCATCGGAGCCTCGTCCACCATCGGCGGCGGCGCCAGCTTCAAGGGAACCGTGCTGGCGAGGACGTCGAACACGGTCGGCACGGCTGCAGTCGTGGAGGGCAGATTGGTCTGCACCGACGGCGCCATCTCGCTGCTCTCGGACACCATCACGCTGCCCGCCCCGTAGAGATCGTCGGTTGAGCGCGCCTGGCGGGAAGTCTCTGCCAGGCGCGTGAACCAGGGGGTCCGGCAGATGGTGTGACTGCCGGGCCTCGTGCTTCGCGCAAGTCCACCGCCACGCGGGAGAACGCCATGTCTCGGGATGCGAGCCTCGCCCGCATGGAAGCGCAGCTCGGCCGCTGGAAGGCCACGCTGGCCCGCGATCAGACCGAGGCCTTCGATGACGTGGCCGCCCTCGTCGCGCTCTTGCGCGACCTGACCACCGCCGGCAGGGAGCACGCCGCCGCCATCCGGGCGGGCCTTCAGAGCGGCTGGCGCGAGTTCAGCAACGCAGTCGAAAACCGAAACTGAAGTCAACCAAGGAGTACGCAATGTCCGCACGCAACGCACGGTTCGTCCTCGTCCCGCTCGCCACCTTTCTTTCTCTCGCCTGCGGATCGGCCCCCCCTGCATCGTCGGCCTCGCAAGAGCAGGCCCTCACCAGCAGCAGCGCGTCGCTCGGCTCGGCCTCGAACTTCGCCGTCCTCAGCGCCGCGCCGCTCAGTGGCGGCGCAGTGACCTGCACCGGCGCCACCATCAACGGCGACGTGGGCTCCTCCGGCTCGGCGGCCTCCATCGTCCGGACCGGCTGCATCATCAACGGGGCCACCGTTGCTCCGGTCGCCTCCGGGGTCGTGAATGACTTCAACAGCGCGTATGCCGCGCTCGCCTCCCAGAGCTGTACCCAGACCATCAATCAGGCTGCCTTCACGGACACGGCGCTCTCGGTCAATCCCGGTGTCATCTGTTTCCCCGCGGCCGCGACGTTCACGCGCACCACGTTGACGCTCAACGGATCCGCGACCGACACCTGGCTCTTCAAGGTCGGCACCAGTGGGACCGGCGCCCTCACCGGAACGGGCTTCTCGGTCGTCATGGCCGGCGGCGGAAACCCCTGCAACGTGACCTGGTGGATCGCCCAGGCCGTGACGATGACGACCTCGAATTTCAACGGCACCATCCTCGCCGGCGCGGCCATCACCGCGACCGTCGGGACCGCCGGGGCCTTCAACGGCCGGGCACTCGCCAAGGCCGCGGTGACGCTGACGGGCGGCACGCTGAACGGCTGCACCGGCGGCAGCATCGGCGGTGGCGGCGGCGACGACGACGGCGAAGGCGATCACGACCACGACCACGACAAGGATCACCACAAGTGCAACCAGGGTCGCGGCAACGGCCGCGAGGGTTGCGATCCGGGCAACTCCGACCACCACAACGGATCGAACGATGAAGACGGCCACGGCCGCGGGCGAGGACACTGACATGCGCTGCTCATCGAAGACGATTGCAGCCCGCATCCTGGTGTCGGTCGCTGTGCTTGCTTCCGGATGCGGAGGCAGCAACACACCGGCGCCCAACAACCCGCCCAACCCGGCCGGGGCAGGTCCGGCGCCGGTCTCGATGGGCGCGGGGGCGGCAGCGGCCGGCGGGTACGTGATCCTAGCCAAGGCCGGAATCACCAACGTGA
>VBLM01000314.1 GCA_005879095.1 Deltaproteobacteria bacterium | reverse complement strand
CGCATCGAGGATGCGGTTCTCCCGGCGAGGAACGAAGCCTTCCCCTTTGCGCGCCCCGAGCGCGGCGCCGATGGGAGACGATCCGTTCTCGTCTTTCTTCGCGGCGATCGACGGATCTTGCGAGAGAAGTTTTTCCACCTCGTTCAGGTCCTGCGCACGGATGGCGGAAAAGAGATCGGCTGCAATCAGAACGGCGGCGGCGGTCATCATGGTTTCCTCCTGCGCCGCTGTGTAGCGCGGGCGACCTGGGGCCCGCATCGTCCCGAAGCGCCGGAGACCATCTGGTCCTTCCGGCCCATGCGGCCGCGCGAGCCGTTGGCGTATGCTCTTGGCGTGACTCGGGAATTGCGCCGGCTTCTGACCATCGCGGGGCCCGCGGTGTGGCTGATGGTCGGCGTGCCGGTGCTGGTGCGCGGCTCGCCCGAACACTGGCGGTTGTGGTCCTGGGCCGGCGCGTATCTCGCCTTCGCGGTCTCACTCTGGCTCTCGCTGCGCACCGAGCGCCGCATCTTCCTCTTCACGCAGACGGCATCGGTGATCGCGCTGGTCCTGATCATGTGCGACGGCTTCGAAGGCGCGCTGCTGGTGCTGGTGGCGCTGCAGCTCAGCGCCCGTCTCGGCCGTCGCGCCGGCCTGCTGGCGGTAGCGGCGCAGAGCGTTGCGCTGGGAGCCGCCATCGCGGTGCACTGGAACGGCTCGGCCGCGCCCCTGCTCGCGCTCCCGTACCTCGGGTTTCAGCTGCTCGCTTTTTTCGCCGCCGAAGGAATGGAGCGGCTGGAGGCCGCCCGCGAGCTGCAGCTGGAGAACAGCCGCCTCGAGGAACGGCTGCGCATCTCCCGCGAGCTGCACGACCGCCTCGGCCATCACTTGACGGCGCTCAACCTGAACCTCGAGGTCGCGGCTCGCGCGGAAAATCGCCAGGCGCTGGAAGCGGCGCGCGCGGTGGGAAAGACCTTGCTACAAGAAACGCGCGCCGCGGTCGCGGAGCTGCGCGAGCCCGAGCGGCTGGACGTCTGCGGCGCGCTGCGGACGCTCGCCGAGGAACTGCCCGGACTGCAGGTCCACGTCACTGCTCCCGCTGCGCTGCGGCTGCGCGATCCGCGCCCGGCGCTGACGGTCTTGCGCTGCGCGCAGGAGATCGTCACCAACGCGCTCCGGCACGCAGGTACGCAGAACCTGTGGCTGGAGCTGACGCAGGAGGACGGCAGGCTGTCGCTGAGCGCGCGCGACGACGGCCGCGGCGTCTCCGAGTTTCGCGCGGGGAATGGACTGCGCGGCATGCGCGAACGGGTCGAGAGCGCGGGCGGCACGCTCTTCGTCGAGACCGCGGCTGGCAAGGGTTTTTCGCTTCGCGCCGAGTTGCCGGTGCGGGGGCGGCCGTGATCCGCGTCTGCGTGGTGGAAAACGAGACGCTGGTCCGCGAGGGCCTGCGCCGGGTGCTGGAGCTCGACCCCGACATCGAGGTCGCGGGCGAAGCACGCGACGGCGTCGAGGCGCTGGAGGTGCTCGGCTCGGTGCGCCCCGACGTGGCGCGCCTTGCCTGGTGCTGACCACTTTCGACGATGCCGACGCGTTCCTCGCCGCGGTCCGCGCCGGCGCCCGTGGATATCTGCTGAAGGACGCGTCTCCGGAGGAGCTGGCGGAAGCCATCCGCTGCGTCGCCGGCGGCGGGACGTGGCTCAAGCCCGCGGTCACCGACAGCGTGCTGCGCGCGCTGCGCGAGGAGGGCAGCGAACCAGCCAGTGACGAGAAGCTGACCGCGCGCGAAGTCGAGGTGCTGCGGCTGCTCGCGGGCGGCTACTCGAATCGCGAGATCGGGACCGCCCTCGGCGTGGCCGAGCGGACGGTGAAGAACCACGTCTCCAGCATCCTCGGCAAGCTCTGGGTCCGCGACCGTACGCGCGCCGTGCTCAAGGCCATCTCGCTCGGGCTCATCTGACGCGCCCGTGTTTTCGATCGAGGTGATCGGCGAGCGCGTCCAGCCGCGCGTTGAAGAACGTCTCGAATTCGTCGATCCAGCTCGCCACTTCCCGGAGCGGTTTCGGCTGGAGCCGGTAGATCCGTTGCCGCCCTTCGCGACGCTCCGAAACCAGGTCGCTCTCCTTGAGAATCTTGAGATGCTGGGAGATGGCGGCGAAGGAGACCTTGAACGGCTCGGCGAGCCGGCCCGCCGGCATCTCCCCGTTCCTGAGCAGGACGAGGATCGCCCGCCGCGCCGGATGGGCGAGCGCCTGAAACACGTCATTCGGCCGCATGCTTCGTCCATTCCGGGTACTGGCCGAGGAGCTCGGCGAAGCGCGCGCTCCAGTCCGGCAGCGGTTTCTCGTCGAGCTGCGCTTCGAGGCGATCGAGGAAGGCGTGGAGTCCGGGCAAGAAGCCCGAAGCCGTCTGCTTCGTGATCCGCCGGTAGGTGACCGTCAGCAGCGTCGAGCTATCCTCTGGTGCGAGCTCGTACCGGAAGATCGCGTTCTCGCCGAGCGGCATCTCGGGGACCGGCGCGACCTTCCACTCGTACTCGAACACGCGCGGCGGCTCCCAGCGCAGGATCATCCGTCCCTTCTTCACGGCCGCTTCGGTTCATAGACGTTGAACACCATTCCGTTGCGGAATGGGCGCGACCGGGTCCGCTTCAGATCGATCATCTTCCGGAGACCCTCGAACATCGTCCGTCCCTGACCGAGGACGATCGGCGCCACCAGGACCTGGTATTCGTCGATCAACCCCGCCTCCGTCAGCTGCGAGACGATGCTGCCGCTCCCGAGGATCGCGAGAGGTTCTCCGGGCTCGCTCTTCAGCTTGCCCATCTCGGGAACCAGATCCTTCGCGATCCGGGTGTGGCTCCACGACGCCTTCTT
>VBLM01000313.1 GCA_005879095.1 Deltaproteobacteria bacterium | reverse complement strand
GGCGGCGCCCCCACGTGCACCGTAATCCCGCTGCGCCGATTCAGAATCGCAAACGCCTCTTCATCGGCCTCACCGGCCCCGACATAAACCGGCAGCGCTCCGCGCATCCCCGCGAGCAGACCGAGCACCGCTTTCCACGCGCCCGCACCTTCCGGCAACGCCTCGAGGCAATCGGGCCCGCGGCGAAGCTGCAACCCCTCCGCAGCGACGAGCTTGCCGAACTCTTCCGCCGCCGCCACCTGCGCCGACGGCAGCGCGTTGCGCAGCTGCAGCACCAGCGACCACGTCCGGTCCTCGAGCGTGATGCCTTCCAGCTGCAGCTGCGGCAGCCGCGAGCACGCGCGCCGCAGCTTCTGGATCGCCTTCTCGGCCAGCTCGAGATCCGGCTCGGTCACCATCCGCAACCCGTACGCCGACACGTCCGCGCCGTGCACGCCGACATACGCCAGCCGATGCAGGCGCAGCCGCCGCTGCAGCGTCTCCACCCTGCGCGCCGAGAGCACCGCGCCGCGCGTCTCCGGCGCCGCGCAGAGCCGGATCAACGCCGCCCTGCAGGCCGGGTTCGTCCGCAGATGGCCGTGCGAAGCGCGCTGCGAGAGCGCGCTGTCGAAGGAGAAGAACGCGAACAGCGCGTCCGCCTCGGCCACGCGTTCGCGAAGACTGTCCGCTTCCGCCCATAGCGGCCGGACCGCCCCCGACCGTCCTGGCGTCAGATTCCGCACACCGCCCCCCTCGCCCTTTCTGATCCCCCGGCGAAGATGTGCACGGGGGTGGGCGGAAGGGAGACGTTGGCGGTGAACGTATTCAGTAACCTAGCGGGTAGCCGTTCGCTTCGAGCACGGCAGGCACGATCTGCTCGCGCACTTCCGCAATGTTGACGGGCGTGTAGCGGTGCAGGAGCGCGAGCTGCTCGAGCTGCGCGTCGACCTCGTCAGCCGGCAGCACCGCGCACAACGCCGTCCGCGCCCGATCGAAAGCGCGCTCGCGGCTCTCCATGCAGAAGAACCGGCAGAGCGCGTCCCTCAACTCGATTTCACCTGTGCTTTCGAGCGTGCGGCCGAGGATCGAATCCATCGCATAGATCTCGATCGCGCAGTCCGCCAGCGCCGCGAGCACTTCCTGCCGCTCCTCGAGCGCCGGGCCCAGCGTCGCCGCCCACTTGGCCGCGAAGAGGAACTGTCGCTTCGCCATCTCCGCCCCGCGCCGCTCGGCCGCCAGCCTCCCCACCGGCGCCGGGAAATGGCGCGGATCGGACAGCTCCGCGTCGAGCCGCGCGACCGCTTCGAGAAGCGGCATCTCGCCTTTCATCGCCCGCTTGAAGATCATCCCCGGAATCAGCAGGCGGTTGATCTCGTTGGTGCCCTCGAAGATGCGGTTGACGCGGTTGTCGCGATACGCGCGCTCGATCGGATAGTCGGTGACGAACCCGTTCCCGCCGTGGATCTGGAGCATCTCGTCGATCACCTGGAACATCCATTCCGAGCCCGAGATCTTCATGATGCTGGCCTCGATCGCGTACTCCTCGATCGCGGCCATGTGCTGCCCTGGGGACACGGAGCGGCCTTCGGCCTGCACCATGTCCCCGACACGTTCATCGATGGCGCCGGCGGCCCGATAGGTCATCGATTCGGTCGCGTACGTCTGCGCCGCGGCCCGCGCGATCTTCTCCCGGATCAACCCGAACTCCGCGATGCTCTTGCCGAACTGCTTGCGCTGCAGCGCGTACTCGACACCGCCTCTCAAGGACGACTTCATCCCGCCGATGGCGAAGGCCGCCAGCTTGAGCCGGCCCACGTTCAAGATGTTGAAGGCGATCTTGTGCCCCTTGCCGATCTCGCCGAGGACATTCGAAGCCGGCACCTTGCAGTCCTCGAAGATCAACGGCGTGGTCGAGCTGCCGCGGATGCCGAGCTTGTGCTCCTCGCGTCCGGTCGAGAAGCCGGGCGTGCCGCGCTCGACGATCAGCGCGGTGAAGCCGCCCGGTTCGGCCTTGATGAAGACCACGTAGACGTCGGCGAATCCGCCGTTGGTGATCCACATCTTCCCGCCGTTGACGAGATAGTGCTTCCCGTCGTCGGAGAGCCGCGCGGTCGTCTTCGCGCCGAGCGCGTCCGAGCCGCTGCCCGCCTCGGAGAGCGCGTACGCCGCGACGAGCGTGCCGTTGGCGAAGCCCGGCAGGTATTTCGCCTTCTGGGCCGGCGTCCCGAAGAAGACGATCGGCAGCGTGCCGATGCCGGTCTGCGCCCCCATCGTCGTGGCCCAGGCCGCGTAGCCGCCCGCCTGCGACTCCGCCACCAGCATCGACGTCACCTTGTCGAGCGCCAGGCCGCCGTACTCCTCGCCGATGTCCACGCCGAGAAGCCCAACCTCCCCGGCCTTGCCGATCAGCTCGCGCAGGAGCGCGTTGTCCTTCTGCTCGAGCTTTTCCGCGCGCGGCAGGATCTCGGCTTTGAGGAACTCGTCGCCGGTCTTGAAGAACTGCCTCTGTTCGTCAGTGAACTTCTCGGGCGTCATGAACCGGCGCGCGCCGACCGGCTCGAAAAGGAACGACCCGCCGCGAGCTTCAGAAGTGGAAGGGGCGAGATCCTGGACCTGCTCGGCCATGTTCGCGAACCTCCATGACGCACTGCGTTCATGAATCTATGCTTCTATGACGCTCTGCGCAATACATTTGTGTCACCGGCTGGCGCACGCCGCGCGCACCACGTGGAGAAGTCGATCAAGATCGAATGGTTTCCTCAGCACCGCGAACGCTGTCGCCGCGATCTCCGGCGGCACGGGGCCCGCCGAACAGATGATGACCGGAATCTTCGACCACGCCGGATGGCGCTGGATCGTCTGGTCGAACTGCTCGCCGCTCATCGCCGGCATGAACAGGTCGAGCAGGATCGCGTCGGGAACGAAGATTCCCTGCGCGAGCAGGGTGAGCGCGTCGAGCGCGTTCCGCGCGCCGTTCACGTCGTACCCTTCGCCGTGCAGCAGCGCGACGAGCGACTCGCGAATGTCATCGTCGTCATCGATGATGAGCAGCTTGTGGGCGGACATGGCGGCGAGTGGTCACTCGCCGCTCAGGTAGGAATTGCAGTGCCCACCTGCCAAGATCTTGCCGGTTGCAAGATCGCGTGCCAAATCGCCCGGTTTCGTCGCGCGCCGGACTACCGCTTCGTAAGTCTCGGTAGCTTCGCGCGCAGATGGCCGTCGATGGCGGCCAAGGCCAGCCGCTCCTGCTCGGCGTACGCCCTTTGCTGCAGGACCGGCTCGACCCAGGCGCGCATCGCGTACGACCGCGCGATCAGCGAGAAGAGGCAGATCAACACGGCGGCTACGGCGGCGAGAGTGAGCTTCATGTGCGCGAGGGTCGCACCGCTGCGCGTTCCGTCAACTTTCCCACTTCCGCTGTTGCGCGCCGACTCGGCGTGCGGTAGCGAAAGACTTGCATGGCAAGCAAATCCCAGGAGCCGGTGATCGGCGACGGCTCCCTGCACGTCGGCGACCGCGTCGTCTACCCGAACCAGGGCATCTGCCGCATCACCGGCGTCTCCACCAAGCAGATCGCGGGTCAGAACTGGGAAGTGGTCACCCTCTCGCGCGAGGAGGACGGCGCCACCGTGATGGTGCCGCGCGCGAAGGTGATGGGCATCGGGCTGCGCAAGGTGGCCGACGTGGCGGCCATCGACAAGGTCTTCGACGAGCTGGCCGCGCCCAACACCGATCCGCAGCTCGACTGGAAAGTGCGGCACCGCGAGAATGCCGATCGGATGACGGGCGGCGGCCTCTTCGGCACCGTCGAGGTGCTGAGAGGTCTGCACGCGCTCTCGCGAGTGCGGCCGCTGCCGTCGAAGGAGCGCGAGTTGTACGACAATGCGCGACACTTATTAATCGGCGAGATCGCGGCAGCCATGAACATTCCGCTGCACGTCGCGGAGGACAACCTCGACTACGCGCTCTGGCCGCCGCCGGGGATGAAGCGCAAGGGCCACGTGCTGCCGCCGGCCACGCTCGGGCCGCCGGCGCCGCTCGCCCGCGCCGCGGACGACGATCTCGGGTTCGAAGACGAGGAGGCGGAAGAGACGCCGGCCCCGGCCGCGGCGGCCCCCGTCGCAGCCGCCACCGCCGACGAAGAGGAGGAGACCGAGGAAGCGCCGCCGCCACCGCCGCCGAAGAAGCCGTCTCCGCCGCCGAAGCACGCTCCCTCGAAACCCGCTCCCGCGAAGCACGCGCCTCCTCCGCAAAAAC
>VBLM01000317.1 GCA_005879095.1 Deltaproteobacteria bacterium | reverse complement strand
CGATGTGCTTCAAGTACATCACCGGCTCGCTGCTGGTGCTCGATCGATTCGGCAAGCTGCTCTTCGTCAGCGAGCCGTGGACGCAGCCGCCGACCGTGCTGGAGAACGACTCGTCGCTGCTCGTCGCCGATCTCGATCAGGACGGCTATCCCGAGATCGTCTACGGCGACACCGTCTTCGACTCGACCGGCCACGTGAAGTGGCGGATGAGCCGGACGGTCGGCAACACCGGCCACGGCACGTTCACCGCCGCTGCCGACGTCGATGGCGACGGCAAGCTCGAATTGCTCGCCGGCCCCACCGCCTATCGCGCCGACGGAAGCGTCCTCTGGCAGGCCGCGCACGTCGACGACGGACTCGACCTGGTCATGGACGTCGACGGCGACGGCAAGCCGGAGGTGGTCGTCCGTCCTACCGCCTCGCACCTGATCGTACTCGACGGCGCGACCGGCTCGATCAAGCGCGACCTGCAACTCCCGATCGGCGCCGACCAGGGCGGCGTCGACGCCAGCGCCTGTCCGGGCGGTCCGTCGGCGGGCGATTTCCTCGGCATCGGGCGGATGCAGATCGCGCTGCCGGCGGGCAACTGGTTCTTCCTCATCCGGCTCGATACCGGCGAGGTCCTGTGGAAGAAGCCGATCGAGGACTATCAGGGCCAGTGCGGCGCGAGCGGCGCGGCCGTCTTCAGCTTCTTCGGCGACGGCAAGCAGGACATCGTCTACCACGACAGCGAGTTCATCTACGTCTGGCGCGCCGACGGGACCGAGGTCTACAAGTCGCCGCGCAATTCCAGCACGCTGCTTGAGACGCCGGTCGTGGCCGACATCGACAACGACGGGCACGCCGAGATCCTCATCACCAACGAGGGCCTGGGCGGGACCAACAACGGGCTCACCGCGCTGTCGGATTCGGCGAACNNNGCCGACATCGACAACGACGGGCACGCCGAGATCCTCATCACCAACGAGGGCCTGGGCGGGACCAACAACGGGCTCACCGCGCTGTCGGATTCGGCGAACTCCTGGCCCGCCACCCGCCGCGTCTGGACGCAGTGGAACTACCACGTCACCGACGCCAACGAGAATGCGACGGTGCCGCGGATCGAGCAGCCGTTCTGGAAGACCAGCCGGCTGTGGCGCGGCAACCCGCCGCTCTGCCGGCAGTGACTATAGATGGTGTTCGGGGCCGGAATGGCCCTTGCCGTGCCTGAGCTCGATGGTGAGCAGGCCGAGCACGATGGCATCGAAGAGCGCGAACGTGATCAGCGGCGGCAGGCCCGCGGCCGCGAGCAGCGGGACCAGCAGGAGCGCGGCGGCGAACGGGATGTACCAGTAGCGGTCGCGGTGCCGCAGCACGACTGCGCGGATCAGGACCAAGCCGCCGATCCAGAAGAAGACGCCGGCGGCGAGCAGAGTCAGCGCTTCGTGATGGCCTTCGCCGAGCGCGCGGATGCCGATGCTGCAGGTGCCGACGCCGAGGACGACGAGGAACTGCGAGTAGAGGTACGGCTGCGCGATTCCGCCACGGACGGTGCGCAGGTCGGCGGTGTTGACCCGGCCGGCATAGATCCACCACAGCCCGACGACCAGCGTGAAGGCGAGCAGCGCGGCGGCGAGGCTGGTCCGGTTGAGCCCTTCGTGGGCCAGCGCACGCACGATTCCTTCCATGGCGACGTAGAGCAAGAGGCTGTTGAAGACGCCGACGCGGGAGGCGAGGTGGTGGTAGTCGATGGGAACGCGCGCGAGCGTCGGGCGGCCGATCCAGGGCGTTGCGAAGTCCACCGCGATTCCGAGGACCCATGCGTACGGCCGGCTCGGCGCGGGCAGGAGTGCGGACACTGCCCAGATCGCGGCGCCGGTCCCGAAGCCGATGATGTAGACCCTCGCCACCGCTCTCGCTTCCGGCGACAGCCGCGCCGCGCGCCGGTACATCGTCAGCAGCGAGGCGCGCGCGGCCACGAACGCGAGCGGGAAGGACGCCGACTCGGGGCGGTACTCGAACAGCTGGCTGGCCATCAGGCCGACGCTGACGACCTGGATGATCGACAGCGCCTGCACCGTGCGCGAACCCGCCGGAAAGCGCGTGGCGAACACGGTCTGGCCGAGCCAGACCCACCAGATCGGCACCAGGTAGCCGACGCCGCGCGCGTACGCGCCGATGGTCGGCTCGCTCGCTACCCGCTCCGCCCAGAAAGAGACCGCGACGGCGAAGATGAGGTCGAAGAAGACCTCGAACCACTCCGGCTGCTTCGGCTCAGAATTTGGGGACACCCTTGTGGGACACCCTAACTCAATTCGGTAAGGTGTCCCGGTCAAGGTGTCCCCGTTAGGGTGTCCCACAAGGGTGTCCCCATGCGTGATGCGGTCGTCGTTGGGAGTGGGCCGAATGGGCTCTCGGCGGCGATCGCGTTGGCGCGCGCGGGCGTGAAGGTGCGCGTCTACGAGGCGGAAAAGACTATCGGGGGAGGGACGCGTAGCGCGGAGCTGACGCTGCCGGGGTTCGTGCACGACGTCTGTTCGGCGATCCATCCGCTGGGGGCGGCGTCGCCGTTTTTCAATCAGCTGTCGCTCTCGGAACAAGGGCTGTTCTGGATCTATCCGGACGTCGATGTGGCGCATCCGCTCGACGACGGGACCGCGGTCGCGCTGGTCCGGTCGATCGACGAGACCGCCGACCGCCTCGGCGTGGACGGGCCGG
>VBLM01000316.1 GCA_005879095.1 Deltaproteobacteria bacterium | reverse complement strand
TTCGCCGGCGTCAACTCGAGCGCGATCTGCATCGCGGGCATCGAGGCGCGTGGATTGAACCGGTATTCGCCCTCGGTCCAGCCGAAGACGTCGAACAGCTTCTGCTGAATTTGCAGAGCAAGCGCGTAGGCGAGGTTGGCGGGCGAGATGCAGCCCATCTCGATCAGCTCGGTTCCGAGCTGCCGCTTCGAATCGTGGATCCGGTGCAGGCCCTCCTCGCACTCGGCGAGGTTGATCATCCGCTCTCGCACGAGGAGCTGGCCGAGCGCTTCGTTCAACAAGTTGCTGCGCACGAACACCGGCGCGCCCTCTTTCAGCCACACCAGTTTCTTGACCGGCGGATTCTCCAGCAAGAGCGCGCCGGTCGCGCGCCAGCGGTGCAGTTCCGAGAGCACCTCGGCGAACTCGGTCTCGCGCAGGTTGCCGCGCACCAGCGCCGCGCCGCGGAAGCGGATCTGGCTGTCGGATTCGACCGACTTGACCTCGGCGATGTCGGCCAGCGCGGCGAGATCCTTGCTCCTGGCTTCGAACCGCGCCCGCTCGCGCCGGCGGCGCTTGGTGGACGGATCGGAGACTTCGTCATCCTGCAGGCCGAGCTGCTTGCGGCAGATGGCGACCAGCTGCGACGGCGCGACCGGCTTCTCGAGAAAGCGCACCGGCGGCGCGATCTCGTCGATCTGCGCCTTGACCTTCACCGGGTCGTAGATGCCGGAGAAGAGCACGATCGGCAGCTTCCGCCCTTTCTCGCTGCGCCGGATGTCGATGGCGAGCTGGAACCCGTTGCGGCGGGGAAGCACGGCGTCGAGCACCACCAGGTCGACCCGCCGCTGGGCGAACGTGCTGCGCGCCCACTCGCCGTCGTGCTCCGCCAGGACCGTGAAGCCGCTCTGGTGCAGCGCTTCCGCGAGCGTCCGCTGGACGGCGCGATCGTCCTCGACCAGCAGGATGGTGTGCTGCTTCTCGGTCACGTCATCACCCGCAGAAACGCGGCGCGCACTTCTTCCGAAATCCTCTGGTACTCCGCGAGCAGTTCCTCGCCGGCTCGCGGACCCGAGTATCCCATGCGGCGCGCCAGACGAAGCAGTTCCTGCCCGGATTCGGGCAGCCGATCCACCGGCCGGTCGCGCACGATGCGCAGCCGCGACTCCAGCCGCCGCAGGAAGCGGTAACCCTTGAGCAGCGGTCCGTGATCGTTCGGGGAGAGCTGTCCCGCCTCGGCGAGGCCGTCCAGCGCCACGGGCGTACTTGCCGAACGCACCTGGGGATTTTCGGCGCCGTGGACGAGTTGGAGGAACTGCACGGCGAACTCGACGTCCACGAGCCCTCCCCTGCCTGATTTGGAATTATACCGTCCTGGGGACTCGGCGGCGATCTCGCGCTCCATCCGCTCGCGCATGGCGAGGAGCTCTTTCGCGGCCTCGGCGCGGTCGGCCTTGCGGAAGATCGACGGCTCCAGCACCTGCGCATGGGCGCGGGCGAAGAGCGCGCCGTCGCCCGCCACGGGGCGCGCTTTGAGCAGCGACTGCCGCTCCCAGAGCCGCGCCTCGCGCGCGTGGTAGGTCGCGAGGGCTTCGAACGAGATCACCAGCGGGCCGGCGCTCCCGCTCGGCCGCAGCCGCGTGTCGATGCGATAGAGCGCGCCTTCGCGCAGCGGCAACGTGAGATGGCTGATCATCCGCTGCGCGACGCGGGCGAAGTGCTCGTGATTGGAGACGTGCTTCTCGGTCTCGCCGCCGCTCGAATAGAGGAAGAGCAGGTCGAGATCGGAGTGGTAGCCGAGCTCGCGTCCACCCAGCTTGCCCAGCGCGATCACGACCATGCTGGCGGCGGAAGCGCCGTCACGCTTCTCGATCTCGCGCGTGGCCATCGCGAAGCACTGCTCGACGCAGGCGTCGGCCAGATCGGAGAGCTGGCGCGAGACCTGCTCGATGGAGAGCGCGCCGGCGACGTCGTGGAGGCCGATGCGCAGCACTTCTTCGTTGCGGAAGCGGCGCAGCTCGGTAAGCGCGCCCTCGACGTCGTCCGCCGGGAGCGCGGCGAGGCGATTGCCGAGATCGCTGCGCAGGTCGTCGCGGTCGCGGACGAGCGGCGCCGAGCCGCGGTGGACGAGCTGATCGATCAGCTCCGGATGCCGCAGAAGGCTGCGGCTCAGGAAGTCGCTGGAGCCGAAGAGCGAGATCAGGAGCCGCGCCGTCCGTGGGCTCGCCGACAGCATCTCGGCGGTGGCAGCGGGATTGCGCATCTGGCCGAAGAGATCGGTCAGGTGGCGGAGGGCCTGGTCGGGATCCGGCGCGGCCGCCAGCTCCTGCATCAGCGCTGGTCCCAGCGCGCCGTGGGGCGAATCCGGAGCGAACGGCGTGCCGCGCTTGCGAGCCAGCCGGGACAATTCTTCGGCGCTCGCGTCGGGTTGATCGAAGCCGAGCTCGGCCAGCGCCGCCGCGCGCTCTTCATCGCTGGCGAGCGGATCGGCCGCCGCCGCCGCATGCACGTTCTCGCCCTTGGGACCTTCGCCGGCGACGCGCAACAGATCGCGGAAGCGGGTCTCGACCCGCGCGCGCTGCACCGCCAGATCGGCGAGCATCCGCTCGGCGTCCGGGTAACCCGCGCGCCGCGCCAGGCGTTCGCGCTCGGCCGGATCCTCGGGAATCGAGTGCGTCTGCCGCTCGGCCACCATCTGCACGCGGTGCTCGAGCCGGCGCAGCACGATGTACGCCTCGGAGAGCTCGTCGCGATCGCGGCTGGAGATGATGCCCGCGTAGAGCAGCCGCTGCAGCGCCTTGAGCGTCCCGCGCACGCGCAGGTTCGGATCGCGCCCGCCGTGCAGGAGCTGCAGCGCCTGGACGAAGAACTCGGTCTCGCGGATGCCGCCCTTGCCCAGTTTGAGCTCGATGCCGGCCGAGCGCGCCGCTTCCTTTTCGGCGCGCGCTTTCAACCGGCGCATTTCGTCGATCGCTTTGAGGTCAAAGTATTTCCGGAAGACGAACGGTGAGAGCCGCTTCAGCGCTTCCTCGCCGGTCTCCAGATCGCCCGCGATCGGCCGCGCTTTCAGTAAAGCGAACCGCTCCCAGGCTGCGCCCTGCGCTTCGTAATAGAGCTCGAGGCCGCGGATGGCGTTGACGATCGGGCCGCTGCGGCCTTCCGGGCGCAGATCGAGATCGACGCGGAAGACAAACCCACCCTCCGGCGTGGTCTGCGGCGAACCGACCGACGCGGTT
>VBLM01000312.1 GCA_005879095.1 Deltaproteobacteria bacterium | reverse complement strand
GCGCTCGTCGACCGCGTCCCCGAGGCGCGCGTCGCGGCCGAGTTCCTCGGAGCGCAGCGTGCCGGGGAGGACGGGCTCTTGCGCCGCATCGCGCAGCGCACGAAGGAACACCTCGTGCTGGTCGCGATCTCGCTCGCCGCGGCGATCCTGCTCTCGATCCCGCTGGGAATTCTCGCCTTCCGGCATCCGCGCCTCGGACAGGTGGTGCTCGGGTTGGCCGGCGTGCTGCAGACGATTCCGTCGCTGGCGCTGCTCGTCTTCATGATCCCGCTGCTCGGCATCGGCGCCGGCCCGGCCATCGTCG
>VBLM01000311.1:1146-3235 GCA_005879095.1 Deltaproteobacteria bacterium | reverse complement strand
AGCAGCCGCGAGGGTCGCGGCTTGCTGGCTGCCGCGGTGCTCGGCTCCGGGATGGCCTTTCTGGACAGCACCGCGGTCAACGTGGCGTTGCCGCCCCTGCAGCGATCGTTCGAAGCAGATCTGTCCTTGTTGCAGTGGACGGTGGACGCGTATCTGCTATTTCTCGGCGCGCTTCTGCTGGTGGGTGGAGCGCTCGGAGATCGCTACGGCCGGCGCCGGGTGTTCCTGATCGGCACTGTAGGATTCGCCCTTGCCTCGCTGGCTTGCGGGATTGCGCCGAGCGCCGGCTTCTTGATCGCCGCTCGCGCCGTCCAGGGGACCGCAGCGGCGCTGCTCGTGCCGGGCAGCCTCGCCCTGATGCGCGCCGCGTACCTTGAGGAAGATCAGGGAAAGGCCATCGGGCTGTGGTCGGGCTTATCCGGAGTCACCTCGGCGCTCGGGCCCATCGCCGGCGGCTGGCTGGCGGAGGCGATCTCCTGGCGGGCGATCTTCTTCCTCAACCTGCCGCTCGCCGCCGCCTGCGTGTTCGCCACCGCGCGCTTCGTCCCCGAGAGCCGGGACGAGGCGGCGAATGCTCCACCCGACTGGGCCGGAGCCGCGCTGGCGACCGTCGGCCTCGGCGCCACGGTCTATGCGCTGATCGAGGGTCCCGCGCGGCGGCTTTCAGTCGACACCGCGGGGGCCGCGCTCGTCGGAGCCGCCGGGCTGATCGGCTTCGTCTTCGTCGAGCGCCACCAGCGCCATCCGATGCTGCCGCTGGAGATTTTTCGCTCGCGCCAGTTCTCCGGGGCCAACCTCGCCACCTTGGTCATCTATGCCGCGCTGAGTGGCGCGATGTTCGTGCTCACCCTTCATCTCCAAGGCAGGCTTGGCTACTCGCCCTTGCAGGCCGGCCTGGTCCTGACGCCGGTCACCGTGCTGCTGCTGCTGCTTTCCCCGCTGGCCGCGAAAGTGGCAGGACGGATCGGCTCGCGCTGGCCGATGGCCGCCGGCTCGCTGATCACGGGCTTTGGCCTGGTTCTCCTCGCTTTACTGAATGACGAGGCGCCCTCACTTGCGGCGATCCTGATCGCGGTGACGGTCTTCGGCCTCGGATTGTCGGCGCTGGTCGCTCCGCTCACCATTGCCGTGCTCGAGAGCGTGGAGCAGGAGCGCAGCGGCCTCGCTTCCGGAGTGAACAACGCGGTGGCGCGGATCGCCGGCCTGCTTGCGGTCGCGATCCTCCCACCGCTCGCGGGATTGGAGACGGCGGATACCGGCTTTCGGCGGGCGATGCTGCTCTGTGCGGCGTTGTGCGGCGCCGGGGCCCTGGTCTCCTGGGCGTCGATCCGCGAGACGCACCACTGACGGGGCATGACCGGTCGCGTCGTTGACAAGGGACGAAAAGGTAGCGTAAGCGCTTACTCACCGTAAGCGGTTACGTAGACGGAGGCAGCGCTTCCGTGGCGACCCGGTCGACGATCGCGTCTCCACCGCCACCGTCTCGCGGGTGATGCACGACAGCACCGGGTTCTCGCCGGCGACCCGCAAGCGGGTGCTCGCAGCCGCCGCCGACATGGGCTGGGTCCCGAGTGGTCCGGCGCGCGGCCTTGCCTTCAGGAAGACCGGGATCGTCGGCCTTCTCTTCCCCGACATGGCGGCCTTCAGCGAGTCCGAGGAGGAATCTCCGCTCTACATCGACCAGGTGATCCGGGGCGCGGAGCGGGCGGCGGCCGCCGCCGGCGTCGCGGTGCTGATCGCAGCCACCCGGGGGGCGGGCAGGAAGCTGGCCCGTTCGGTCGTCGGGCAGGTCGACGGCCTGGTCGTGCTGGCTCGCAGCCTGCCGGTGACGGACATCGAGACGTTCTCGCGCAGCGTGCCCATCGTGGTGCTGGCGGACCGATCGAATGGGTCCCGGCTGGACTACGTCGGGGCCGACAACCGCGGCGGCATGCGCGAGCTGACCGCGCACCTCCTGACGGCACACCGCTTCAGGCGCCTCGCCTTCGTCGGCGGCCCGGCGCGCTCGCCCGACTCCCAGGAGCGATTCGCCGGATTCCGCGTGGCAATGCGAGAGGCCGGGCTCCCCGTTCCAGCCCAGCCCGCCGCC
>VBLM01000311.1:396-1040 GCA_005879095.1 Deltaproteobacteria bacterium | reverse complement strand
GTTCCCTCCGGCATCGCGGTCACCGGGTTCGACGACATCGCCCTTTCCCGGCACGTGCAACCGTCGCTCACCACCGTCAGACAACCGATGCTCGACCTCGGCGGGCAGGCCGTGCGGCTGCTGCTCGCCCGCGTCGCCGAGCCGGCTTCCCGGCGCCAGTCTCTGGTGCTGCCCACGCAGCTGGTGGTGCGGCGCAGTTGCGGGTGCCCTGCCCGACGCCTTCGAGTGTGGAGCTGAACCTAATAATCCAATGGAGGGAATCATGGGATGCTTGCCGAAGTCTTGGCGCCACGCCGCAGCAGCCGCGCTCGTGTTTTTGTTGGCAGGGACCGCACGGGCCCAGGTCAGCACCGCTACCATCCAGGGCCATGTCACGAGCGGCGGCGCCCCGGTGCCCGCTGGCTTGAGCGTGACCGCCGTCAGCAAGGAGAGCGGATTCGTCTACAAGACGGTCACGCTGGCGGACGGCAGCTATACGATCACCGGATTGGCGCCCGGTCAATACGAGATCCGCATCACGGAGCCGACCGGCGTCGCCACGAGCGAGCCCCTCACACTGTTCGTCGGCGACACCGCATCGGTCGACCTCGCCCTGAACAGACCGGAGGGCAAGGCTGAGGAGATCGTGGTCGTCGGCACGCGGC
>VBLM01000311.1:0-346 GCA_005879095.1 Deltaproteobacteria bacterium | reverse complement strand
CCGCCATCCGGGCCGGCGCGCAGAACCACGACAACATCAACGTCTTCATCGACGGCGTCAGCCAGAAGAACAACATCCTCCGCGGAGGCCTGGTCGGGCAGGACTCGAGCCGCGGCAACCCGTTCCCCCAGTCGGCGGTGAAGGAATTCAAGGTCATCTCGCAGAACTACAAGGCCGAGTACGACCAGGTGAGCAGCGCGGCCATCACCGCCGTCACCAAGTCGGGCACCAACGACCTGCACGGCGACGTCTATTTCGACCGCGCCCAGACCAGCTGGCGCGCCAAGTCGCCGCTGGAGATCCAGAAAGAGCAGGCGGGGCAAGCCCTGTTGCCCTCGAACAAGAA
>VBLM01000309.1 GCA_005879095.1 Deltaproteobacteria bacterium | reverse complement strand
CACCTGACTGACACGGCAGTCGGCGGCGATCGACGTCAGCGAATATGCCTCTTCGCGCGAAAGCCCCTTGCTCGAGACAAGGAAGTCCACCGTCTCCGTAACCGCGTTGGTGAAGGCCTTGTACAAGTCCTCGTCGAAGCCGACCAGGATCCAGTGCGTCTTCGTCTCGATGCGCGGCCATTGCAGCTTCATGTCCTTGCGCACGATCGGCTGCAACCGAATCTCTTCGTACGAGCACTCGATCGCGGTCAGGTTCACCTCGCCGTTGCCCTGCGCGCAGTGTGAATCGCCGGTCCAGATCAAGCCGCCCTTGAGGAACACTGGAATGAAGATGGTGCTCCCTTCGGTCATCTCGTTGATGTCCATGTTCGCGCGCCGCCCTTGCGCGGCGATGGATCGTCGGGGTCGATGCCGACCGCCAGCGTGCCGGGGAACGGCCGCAGCGGAATCTCGATGCCCGGCTTGAACGGGACCGTCTTCGCTTTCGGGTCGATGTCGAAGTACTTCACGTACCCTTCGGGATAATCCTTCGCCAGCGCCCCGATGGTGGGAAAGTCCTTGCCCGGCAGGTTGAAGTTCGCGCCGATCTTCTTGGGCACGATCTTGAGGATGCGGATCTCGAGCACGTCGCCCGGCTCGGCGCCGTTGACCGCGATGGGCCCGGTGAGCGAATGCGGACCGCCGCCCGGATTCGCTTTCCGCAGCTCGACGATCTTCTCCATCGTGACGCCTTTGGTGAGCTGGTCCTTCGCGTGCATCAACGTCTCGATCGAGACCGTATCGCCGGAGTCGATCGTGAGCCGCGGCGGCTCCTTCGGATCGAGCCAACCCCACTGCACGTTCTCCGGCGTCGCCTTGAGCACATGGTGCTTGCCGGCCGCCGCCGCCGCCGCCGACAGCGCGAAGACGAACATCGCCAAGCGTTACATGGACCACCCCCGTGGCCGCGCACGCTAGCGCTTCGCAATCAGCGAAGCCACCTGCTCGGGCGCGTCGAGATGCACGTGGTGACCGGCGCCAGGAACGGTGTGCACGGTCATGTGCTGCACGACGTCTTCGGTGATCGGCAGCGGCGAGTGCGCGCGCAGGAGCGGGTCCCACTTCCAGGCCAGCATGCCGTCCTGCTCGGGATCGGGCGAGATGCCGCCCTCGGCCAGCACCTGCGCGGCCCTTGCCGAGAGCGACGGGTTGTTCCGCTGCAGACGAGAAGCGGCGTCGGCCACCGACTCCACGCGCCGCCGGTTCCGCGGCGTCTTGCGCAGGTCGAGCAGATACGAGGTGAGGCGCGCCGGCACCTCCTGCGTCGGGATCGAGAGCGGCACGGCATCGATCAGCGTGAGGTGCTCGACTCGCCCCGGCCGATCGGCGGCATAGACGAGAGCGGCCGCCGCGCCCATCGAGTGGCCGACGATGCGCACGGGCTCCAGAGGCGAGAGCTGCTCGCAGACCTCGTCCAGATCGGCGACGTACTCGATGAAATGGTAGAAACCGCCGGCGCCGACCCACTGCGAATCGCCGTGGCCGCGAAAGTCGAGCGCGACCGTCCGGCCCGCAATGAGCGGCGCGAGCAGATCGAACGAATGCGCGTGGTCGAGCCAGCCGTGCAGCAGCAGGGTCGGCCGGCCCTGACCGCGCTCGATCGCATGCAATTTCAAACCCCAGACATCGAAGAGCATCGGCGCAGCCTAGCAGCTTGACCGGCCCGTTGGCGGATGTTACCCGCGCTGGATGGCGAACCCGCTCGTCGGCATCATCATGGGAAGCAAGACCGATCTCGAGACGCTGCAGGGGGCGGTCGACATCCTGCGCGATTTCGGCGTCGAGCACGAGGTGCGGGTGCTCTCGGCGCATCGGACGCCGGAAGCGGTGCTGGAGTGGTCGCAGACGGCCGAGCAGCGCGGGATGGAAGTGCTGATCGCCGGCGCGGGCGGCGCGGCGCATCTGCCGGGGGTGGTCGCGGCCAAGACGATCCTGCCGGTGCTCGGCGTGCCGGTGCCGTCGACGACGCTGGGCGGCGCGGATGCGCTGTTGTCGATCGTCCAGATGCCGCGCGGCGTGCCGGTGGGGACGCTGGCGATCGGAAAGTCGGGCGCGGCCAACGCTGCGCTTTTGGCGATAGCGATCATGGCCGGCAAGCGGCGCCGACGCCTCCGTGCGCGGCGGGTAACGCTTCAAGCGCACCGCGGAGGCGCGGAGAGCGCGGAGGTTTTTTTGTAAAAGAAATACTCCGCGAAACTCCGCGACCTCTGCGCCTCCGCGGTGAGACTTTGCTTTTAGCGGACCTTGACGCCCATGGCGAGGCCTTCGGCGGTGGGAATCATCGTCGCGCGGAAGCGGCCGCCCTGCGCCAACTGTTCGTTGAACTTGCGCAACGCGAGGCGGCCCTCGTCGCCGCCGGGCAGGTGGATCTCGCCGAACCCGAACGCGTTATCCGCCAGCAGCACTCCACCTTCGCGCAAATGATCGGCCGCCCACGCCAGGTACGCCGGGTACGAAACCTTGTCCGCGTCGACGAAGACGAGATCGAACGGCGCCTCAGCCTCGATCTCCGGCAGCCTGTCCAACGCGGCCCCGACGTGGATGTGCGCTCGCGCCGCGACGCCCGCCTTGTGGAACGACTCGTTCGCCACCCGCGCGTGCTTTTCCGAATATTCGAAGGTATGCAGGACGCCGTGCGGCCCCATGCCGCGCAACAGGCAGACGCCGCTGTAGCCGCCGAGCGTGCCGATCTCGACCGCCTTGGAAGCGCCGGCCGCGCGCGCCAGCACCTCGAGGTGCAGGCCGTCGAACCTGCCGACCGCAATCAGCGGCAGGCCCTCGCGGACGCTGCGTTCGCGGATCTCGCGCAGCACGGCGTCTTCGGGGTGATAGACGCCGTCCGCCCACCGCTCGAGCGCGGGGTCGCCTTGACCGAAGCCTTTTTCGACTGGAGATGATGGCATTTCCAGGACTCTACTCCGGGCCAGTGCGGAACGTTTCCTGCACCATGCCGATCAGGTCGCCTCTGTACACTGCTACGTAAGCGAGGCAAGCCAGCGCCGCCAACGCCAGCGCGGCGTGGACGGCACGCGCGGGGAGCCTTGGTTTCAGCGCGCTCAGGCGCATGCCGCTGAGCAGCGAGAGGACGGCGCCGCCGGCACACAGCTCGAGGATGGCGCGGCGCGGCGCGGGATCGACTTTCACCGAGAGGACGGCGAGCACCGCCAGGACGGGAAGGACGATATGCGTTTCGGGCGGCAGCGGGCGCAGGCTCGCGCGCCGGCCAGTCCAGCCGAAGAACACTGCGATGGTGAGCCCGAACAGCCCCGCTGCCCAGGCGATGCGCTGGCGACGGCGCAAGAGCAACGCCTGGCCCGTGTTGATGCGCGCCAACTCGCGCACTGCGGCGTCGCCCGCGCTGCCCGCTTTTCGGTACCACGAGAGCGCGCCGCCGTAATCGCGTTCCTGCGCGGCGGCATCGCCCAGGCCGAGCCAGCTGCGCTCTTCCCAGACCGAGCCGGGGTAGTCGCGCGCGAGCCGGCCGAACCAGACGCGCGCGCCGGCGCGGTCGCCGGCGGCGAGGCGGGCGCTGCCGATCCAGTACTCGGCGCGATCGCGTTCGGCGAACGGGCCTTCGTCGATCAGTTGCGCGACCTGCCGGAAGGTGTCGGAGGGGGGACGTTCGGGGTAGGTGCGCAGGAGATCGAGGAAGCGATCTTCGCGAGCGGCCGCCACCACCTCGGGCGGGGCGATGTCAGACCCGCGTGATATGATTGCAGTTGGGTGGGGCACGGGAGCCCCTAGTAATAGGGCGAGGAAAAAAATCACTCGCCGAATCCCCGGCGCAGCGCCTTCTTCGCCGCCTGCTTCTTCTTCGACTCGACCCGCCTCTGTTGAGCCGCCCGCGTAGGCCGCGTCGGCCGCCGCGGCGGCGGACGATACGCGCGCCGCTCCAGCTTTTCGCGAAGACGCGCCAGCGCAATGCGCAAATTCTGCGTCCGCGACCGCTCGTCCTTGCCCTCGACCGTGACCCCCGACGGGACGTGCACCAGCCGCACCGCCGTCTCCGCCTTGTTCCGATGCTGCCCGCCCGGCCCGCTCGCCCGATGCGCCTGCACCTCGCACTGCGCGAGCAGCGCATCGTCATCGAGCATCCAGGCAGGCGTTCCCACGACCGAAGACTATGCCATCTGGTCCCTGGCTGCCGCCTCGATCTGCCGTGCCAACCGCAGGTCGCGATCGGTGACGCCGCCCTTGTCGTGGCTCCAGAGCGTCAGCGTGACCTTGTGGTACTGAATGAGAATATCCGGATGGTGATCGGCGCGCTCCGCGGCTTCGCCCACGGTCGCCGCGAACGCCATCGCCGCCTTGAAGCCCTTCAGGTCGAAGGTCTTCACGATCGCCTTCCCGTCCCGCTTCCACCCCGGCAGCTCCGACAACGCTCCCTTAATCTCGCCGTCGCTGGACAACCCTTTCTCGGCCATGGCCTCATCCTTTCGCAAGCCAGCGACCGACGCGCCGCCTGCTCTTCGCGAAAACACCTGTTAGAACATAGCGCATGGCCGTGACACCTGCTTTCGACTCGAACGTCCACAAGGTCCGCCGAGAGGAAGTCCTCCGCCGCATGCGCGAGATGGCGCCCACCGGCGCGGTCGCGGTC
>VBLM01000310.1 GCA_005879095.1 Deltaproteobacteria bacterium | reverse complement strand
CGAGCGGTTCGTCACCCGCGAGCCGACCGAAAGCAGCGCCGATCCGGAGCAGTACTTCTTCGACAAGCTGCTCTCCGACGACGTGATCCGCAGCATCGACCAGCTGCCGATCGACTTCCGGCTGGTTGTCATCCTCGCGGATTTGCAGGAGTTTTCCTACAAGGAAATCGCCGAGATCCTCGACTGCCCGGTGGGCACGGTGATGTCGCGCCTTTACCGCGGCCGCAAGCTGTTGCAGAAGAACCTCCTCGGCTACGCGGTCGAATCGGGCGTCGTCGAGCCGAAGCAGGCGATGGAGCTCGAGGCCGAGACCGAGGTCGAGGCCGAAGTGCTCGAGTTCAAAAGGCGCGTGTAGCCATGCCGCTCGAATGCCGAAAGCTCGAGGAAACGTTCCTCCACGCGTACGTGGATGGCGAGTTCGCCGGCGACGAGAGCGCCGAAGTCCGCGCCCATCTCGACGGCTGCCCCGCCTGCACCCAGGCCGCCCGCCGGCACGAGAGCTACAAGGCGGCGATGCTGCGGGCCAACGCCGCCGCCCCGCACGCTTTTCACGATTCTGTCCGCGCCGGCATCGCCGAGGAAGCGCAGCACGGCCGGTGGATCCGCGCCTTCCGCGATCCGCGCGCCGTCGGGCTCGCTGCGGCAGCCGTGGGAGCGGCCGCCTGGTTCCTCGCCGGCGGCCTGCAGCATCCGCTCTTCGCCCGGTCGCACTCGCTGGCCGAAGACGGCGTCGCGCTGCACGCGCGCGCGCTGCCGCTCGATTACGCCGCGTCCGATGTCGGCTCGGCCCAGCGCTGGCTGGCCGGAAAGGTCGATTTCGGCGTCCACCTGCCGCAGATCGGCCAGGTCCAGGGCGTCCGGCTGTCGTCCTTCCACTCGCGGCCGGCAGCGGTGGTGACCTACACCATCCCCAGTCCGGATGGACGGCGGATCTCGCTCTTGATCGTCGACGATCCCGAGCAGCAACTGCCGGGCGCGGCCCGGCGCATCGCCGACCGCGAGGTGTGGCTCTCGCAGGCGCGCGGCTTCAACGTGGCCTCCTGGCGCAACGACGAGATCGTCTATTCGCTGATTTCGGACCTCGACGAGCAGGATATCCTGGCGCTCGTGCAGTCGGCGGAGATGCGGTAGACGCACCCGCTCCCACCCCTCGGAAATCCCTACTCGTTTCGTTGACACCCGTTGTGTCGGGCCCGTAAGCTTTTGATCGGCCCAAACCTCAACCCGGTCTTTTCGTGTCCAAGAGAATTCTCCTCATCGATTCGGACGAAGCCTTCGCGCAAGGGCTGTCGAATGCCATTACCGCGCGCGGCTTCACCGCTACGATGGCGACCAACAGCGAGCAGGGCATGTCGCTGGCGAAACAGGAGAATCCGGACCTGATCGTGGTGTGCGTCGAGGCCCAGCCCACCAATGGCTACATGCTCTGCACGCGGCTGAAAAAGGACGAGGCTTTGAAAGACATTCCGGTCATCCTCACTTCCGCCAACGCCACGCCGGATTCGTTCGAAAAGCACAAGAAGCTCAAGACCCGGGCCGAGGAGTACCTGATCAAGCCGTTCGAGCCTTCGGTCATGCTGGAGAAGGCTTCGGCGCTGATGGGCGTGGAGCTTCCGGCCGAGCAGCTGCAGGAGGACGAGATCGTCGCGGTCGAGGACGAGCCGCTCGGCCGGGCAGCCGGAAGAGGCGCTCGTCGTCGAGGAAGTCGAAGAGGTCGAAGTCCAGGAGGACCAGGGCGGCGGCGACGACGATCTCGACATGTTCGACAAGGCTTTCGATTCGCTCGGCGCGCCGGCGGTGACGCCTCAGGCGCAGGGAACCACGCGCTTCGCCGCCAAGGCCGAAGCCAACGCCCCGATCGCGACGCCGCCCCCGCCGCCGCCCACCGAGATCAGCGCGCCGCCCGACCAGGCCGTCCTCGATACGTTCGTCGAGACGCCGGCCGACGAGCTCCGCTCGCAGCTCGAAGCGCGGATCGCCGAGCTGGAGCAGCTGCTGGCGTCGAGCGTCGCGGAAGCCGAGCAGGCCAAGAAGGGTGAAGGCTCTTCGGGCAGCGTGCTCAAGCTCAAGGAA
>VBLM01000002.1 GCA_005879095.1 Deltaproteobacteria bacterium | reverse complement strand
CCGTAGGTGGCGCGGCCCTCGCCGTCGAGGCCCTGGAACTTGAGGTTTTCGTCGTTGGTGTACCAGCCGTTGACGTCCTCGGTGTAGAGGAAGTCGGCGGTCCCGACGAGGCCCCACGGCAGCCGCTTGTCGGCGCCGAGCGCGACGCGCAGGTTCTGCGGGTACTTGGTGTTGGGGTCGAAGTAGTCGATCTCCCCCGAGTTGGTCGGCGCGACCGGCGTCGTGGTGCCGCCCTTGCAGTCGGTGGGCTGCTTCGTCGGATCGACGGTGAAGGCCGGCAGGCCGGTGGTCGAGGTGCAGTCGAGCTCGACCTGCGAGAGGCCGTTGACGGTATACGCGTTGGAGACCCACACGTACGGCGGACGGCCGGAGAAGATGCCCACGCCGCCGCGGACGATGGTGTCGGAGTTGCCCTGCACGTCCCAGTTGAAGCCGAGCCGCGGCGACCAGAGCGGGTTACCGGTGGGGGTGGTGCCGGTGTTGATCGCCAGCGGCGAGTTGTTCAGCAGCTGGTAGTTGGTGATGGGGGTCTCCCGCGCGCTCCACTCGTCCTGCGCGTAGAAGCCCCACTGCGAGACGCGGAACCGGGCGGTGCCGGGCTCCTGCAGGTTGGTGACTCCGAAGCGGCGCTGAAAAGCGGCGGGAGTTCCGGCGTCGAATTCGGCGAGGCTGTTGAACGCCCAGGCGCCGGTGGCCGCCTGGAGGAAGACGTTGCGGAACTTGAAGAACTCGTTGCTGCTCCCGAGGGTGAAGCGGTGATCGCCCGACGCAATCGTGAGGTTGTCCTGCAGCTGCCAGATGTCCTGGTCGAGGATGTTGGCCTGCGAGAAACGCTCGCCCCCCGCCGCGATCCACGCGTCGGACGAGCCTACGCCCGGTCCGATGAGTGGATCCGAGCAACGTGCCGGGATGGGCGGCACTTTGCAGGAGGCATCGCCGGCCTTCACCAGGATGAGCGGGATGTTGTTCGGGACGTTGCGCTTGTCGCGGATGATCGACACGCCGGCGAGGAACTCGTTGGAGAGCTTGCCGTCGTCCCAGTTGGTGGTGATCTTGCCGCGCCCGGTATACGTATCATTGCCGATGCCGTAGCCAGCGGTGGAGAGCTGGTAGCCGTCGCGCAGGCCGCCGGCGTTGAAGTTCTCCGCGGTGAGCGGCGCCCGGGTGAGCACGTCCTGGTTGGCGTCGACCCAGTTGAACGAGAACTCGAGGTGGCTGTTCTGGATGGCGCTGCTGGTCACCTTGGCGAAGACGTTATGGTCCGGGTGGTTCAGGTTCGGCGACAGCACGTCGCCGGGGGTAGAGATGCCGTACCTGGTTCGCAGCGCGTCGATGAAGTGCTGCGCCTGGACGTTGGTGAACCCGACGACGCCCACGTCGTGCGAGTCGTTGCCGGTCATCTGGAACTGGTTGCCGAACGGCGAGCTCTTCGACTGCAGGTCGGTGGCGACGAAGAAGTGCAGCTTGTCCTTGATGATCGGGCCGCCGAGGGTAAGGCCGTACTGGAAGGTGTTGTAGCTGAGGAAGTTCGGGTCGGTCTGGTTGACGCCGTTGATGTAGGCCTTGGGATTGGCCAGCGCCTTGTTCTGCTCGTAGCCGAAGAGCGAGCCGTGGAACTCGTTGGTGCCGCTCTTGGTGACGGCGTTGACCAGGCCGCCGGCGAACATGCCCAGGCGCACGTCGAACGGCGCCACCTGCACGACGAACTCCTGGATGGCCTCGATCGAGAGCGGCTTGGCGTTGGACTGGCCGCCGGGCGTGCCGCTGCTGGCGAGACCGAAGAGGTCGTTGTTGGCGCCGCCGTCGATCTGGATGTTGTTGAAGCGGTTGTTCTGCCCCGAGACCGAGCTGGAGCTGATGCGCGGGTCGGTCGACATGAGATCGGTGAAGTTGCGGCCCTGCAGCGGCATCTCGGTGATGGCGCTGCTCTTCATCACCGTCGAAGGGCCGGTGCGCTGGTGGTCGGCGAAGTTGTCGCGGTGGGCGACCACCGCGATCTCCTCGACCAGCTGGGTGCGCATGGTCACGTCGATCGGCAGCCGCTGTCCAAGGGTCAGCGTCAGATCGGGGACGACCGCCGGCTCGAAGCCTTCGGCGGTCCCGGTGAGGACGTAGGGCCCGCCGGCGGGCACGTTGTCGATCACGTACTTCCCCGACGGCAGGCTCTGGGAGTTGAAGGTGTCACCGGTGGCCGGGTTGCGCAGCTGCAGCGAGACGCCGCCCATCGGCTCGCCGTTGGTCTTTTTCACGCTCCCGGTGACGGCCGAACCGGTGACGCCTTGTGCCAGCGCTCCCCGCGCGACGAGGGTGACGACCACCAGTGCAATCAGCCTCAGGATGCCACGAACGTATCGGTGCATGGTCCCCCCTGTCCTCTAGAAGCGGTGCTGGATCCGGCCGTACACGTAGCGCCCGAGGAAGTCATAGGTCAACGGGTCCGAGTTGGCGAGCGGCGCGCTGTAGATGTACGGCGCCGCCTTGTCGAACAGGTTGTTGACCCCGGCGAAGAAGCTGGTGGTGCCCAGCTTGCTCGGGATCGAATAACCCGCGTGGATGTCGACCTGGTAGTACGCCTCCACCCGGCGCCTGAATGGATTGGTGGTGCCGTCGACCAGGTTGCACAGACCGCCCTGGGCCGTGGTCGGATCCGCCGCGTTCGAGCACTCGTCGAACGAGCTGACGTAGCGGGCGACAGCCCCGGCGACCGCGCGGTCCATCGCCCACTCCACGCCCAGGTTGCTCTTGAACTGTGGCATCGCGCCGAGATCGAAGTTGCCCTTGCCGTGCACGGTGGGGAACCCGGTCACCTGGCTGTCGAAGTACGCCAGCCAGTTGCCCTCGAAGCCGAAGGCGAACCGGCCCGCCGGCGTGGGCACGAAATACTTGATCGCGAAGTCGATGCCCGCCGTCGATTTCTTGCCGGTATTGGTATAAAAATCATTGAGATACTGAATGGTGCCGAAGTTGTTCCGGAAGATCAGGCCGCAGAACTGCTGGTCGAACCCTCCGTAGCACCCTTGCAGGATGTACGGCGCGCCGTAGGTTCCGATGGCGTTGTCGATGGCGATGTCGAAGTAGTCGACCGTCACCGAGAGGCCGCGGACCATCTGCGGCTGGATGACGACGCCGGCGCTCCAGGCCTTGGCGGTCTCGGCCTTCAGTCCCGGGTTGCCGCTCTGCCGGGTCAGCTCTTGAAGGCCGGTGTCGCCCGAGCCGCTGCCCTTCACGCCCGTCGCCTTGCACTGCGCCGCGATGGCGGCGGACACCGTGCTCAGGTCCGCGCAGGGATCGGTCGCCGCCGGGTCGGTCTCATTCCCGCCCAGGTACAACTCGGAGATGCTCGGGGCGCGGAAGGCGGTCGAGTACGTGCCGCGCACGGTGAAGTCGAGGATCGGCGTCCAGCGGCCTCCGAACTTGTAGCTCGTGTTGCCGCCGAAGGTGCTGTAGTTCACGTATCGGACCGCGGCGCTGGCTTCGAGCGACTCGGCCCCCCGGATGTTGGCGAGGATCGGCAGCGACAGCTCGGCGTAGACCTCGTTGGCGTAGAAGTGGCCGCTGGTCGACTTGAAGTTGAAGTCGGCCGAGTCGCCGGCCTCGACGATGGGGTCGGCGATCTGCGACCCCGACTGGCGGCGGAACTCGTAGCCTACCGCCAGCGAGGTGGGACGGTCGGCGGCGAGCTTGAACAGGTCGCCGCCGAAGTTGGCGCCGAGGGTGAAGAGCTCGTCGAACGCGCGCGAGGTGCCGGTGAAGGCCAGGTAGTTGAATTGCGTGGAGTCGATGCTGCCGGGGCCGCCGGTCAGGTTGAGCGGAACGCAGTCGGGGATGATGGTGCTCAAGTCGCCCGCCTTGGTGACGCAGACCGGTTGGCCCTTGGCGTTGAGCATGCTGGGACCGACGGCGTTGGCCACGCGCGAGTTCCGGAACGACCCGCCGGTCGTGAACGTGCCTGTGGTCCTGCCGTAGTTCATCGAGGCGTCCCAGAACCAGCCCTGCAACGGCCCGAAAACGGGGGGCAGCGCGCCGTCGAGTCCGGTGACGACCCGGAAGGTGCCCAGGTCCTCGGAGTAGGTCCGGTGGCCGAACTCGACCAGGCGGCGCCCGAGGTAGTTCAGGTCGGCGCCGAACGGATTGTAGAGGCTGTCCTTCGAGACCTGGATGTTGCCGTAGTCAGCGGGGTTGAGCGGCATCGGCGCGGCGTTCTGCGTCGCGCTGCGCTGCGTGTACGAGGCCTCGTAGTACCCGCGCGCCACCGGGAACTTCACGTCTCCGTTGGAGAAGGCCTGCACTGTCGTCGAGGGGATGGTCAGGTAGTTCTCGGCAGCGAAGTTGTAGAAGTCGTTGCCGGTATTGTTGTTCGCCGCTGCCGGCGTGTTGAAGATGCGGAAGCACTCGGTCTGCCCGAGGCAGTTCGGCCCGCAATAGGGTCCGGCCGGGTCGCGGATCCAGCGCTTGGTCGGCTTCCAGCCGTCCTTGACCATGGCATTGCAGAGAGCGTTGCCGTTGCAGAGCGGAGAGCCGGCCTTGTTGGGATCTTCGGGGATCCGCAGCGTGCCCTGCGGGGTCCGGCTGCTGCCGCTGGGGCTCGACCCGCCGCCGGTGTAATCGTTGTCGAGTGCCTGCAAGGACCACGACCGGTCCCGCAGCCAGGAGTCGCCCTGGTTCATGTAACGGACGGAGAAAAGTGCGCTGTAGGTCTCGTCGCTGTGGCCGGAGGTGATGTGCGCGTCGAAGGTCTGCGCGTCGCCGTGGCCGGAAATGACGTACTGCGCGCCGAGGTCGGTGCCGTTGTAATTCCGCCGGGTGATGATGTTGACCACGCCGGCGATCGCGTCGGAGCCGTAGATGGCCGAGGCGCCGTCCTTGAGCACCTCGATCCGCTCGACGGCCTCGGTGGGGATGGTGTTCAGGTCCACCGAGGAATCGGCGCCGAGGCCTCCCGGCACCACGCGCCGGCCGTTGATCAGGACCAGCGTCCGCTGGACGCCGAGGCTGCGCAGGTTGATGCGGGTGCTCGCATCCGCGCCGTAGTTGATGCCGCCGGTGTTGACCTGGAAGTTGGGCGCGTTGCCCTGCTCGGGCATCGTCTGCAGGAAGTCTCCGATGGTCATCCTGCCGCTGGCTTCGAACTGCTGGCGGGAGACGACCGTCACCGGCGCCGGCGTGGTCAGGTCCTTGCGGCGGATGCGCGAACCGGTGACGACCACCTCCTCCTGCAGCGCGGGCCTCTCGGCGGGCGTCGGAGGCGCGCTGGTCGGCGTCGGCGGGGCCGGGGTTTCGGTAGTGACTGGCGCTTCGGTTGTGGGCGGTGGAGGCGTGGCCTGGGCCAGCGCGACCGAGCCGATGAAGAGGATGAAGAGAGCGGCCGCTTGCGAGATCTTCCTCAGCAACATGTGACGTCCCCTTTGCGAATCCGGGTACGACGGCTGCATCCTTTTCGCCGATTGTGACCGACTTGTACAGTCACCGCCGCAAGCGGAGCACCTCGGCCACGCTCCAGGCCTGCGCCACGCAGCCCCGCGGCGCATGCGGCGGCTCGGCGTCGAAGATCTCCGAAACCGATCCGTTTTCGCGGAGATACGCCTCGAGCGGCGCGAGCAGAGGGCGCGGATCGTGCTGCGGGAAGACCTTCGTCCAGGCGTCGATGAAGGGGCCGATCAGCCACGGCCACACCGTGCCCTGGTGGTACGCGCGATCCCGCGAGCGCAGATCGCCCTCGTAACGCGGCTGGTATCCGGGCTCGCGCGGCCCGAGCGTCCGCAGGCCGAAGGGCGTGAGCAGCTCGTCGCGCAGGGTGCGCAGGACCGGTTCCCAGCGGGAGCGGTCGAGCACCGGGTGCGGCAGGGAGATGGCGAAGAGCTGGTTCGGCCGCAGCGCAGCGTCGTCGGGATCGAGGACGTCGTACAGACGATCCTGGAGGACGAAGCGCGCGTTGAACGACGCCCGCAGCCGCTCGGCGGCGGCGCGCGCCAGGCGGTCGCCGGTCCAGGCGTCGAACAGGCGGAGCGCGTTGTAGAAGAGCGCGTTGATCTCGACCGCCTT
>VBLM01000308.1 GCA_005879095.1 Deltaproteobacteria bacterium | reverse complement strand
GTCGACCACGCCGGCGTTCTCGCCTGGCCCCTGCAGGACGCGCGGCCCTTTCGTCGGAAGCCCCTTGAGAAAGCGCCGGCTCGACTTGTACGAGCAGTGCTCGCTCCACATCGCCGAGAAGATGCCCAATTCCACCAGGTTGGGATCTCGGCCCAGCACCTTGCGGAGGCTTCCATACTCGTCCTGCGAGAGACCGTGCGCTGCCACGATTTCCGGTGTGATCGAAGCCATCGGGCTGCGCACATTAGCAGACCGACGGACAGGGCTGCGAAAGCTTGCAAAATGACCGGAAATCCGAAGGATCGACTCTCGTGGCTGCAGACGAGACGGAGCGGGGACCGCTGGCCGGGGCCGAGCGCCGGCAACGGGTCCTCTCGGATGTCTCGCGCGTGCTGCTCGATTACGTAGGGCCCGACGAGATCGAGCCGCTCCGCCGCATCGTGCAGAAAGTGACCGAGTCGTTCGGCGACTGGTGCGTCTTTTCGCTGGTGCAGCCCGACGGCACCTCCCGCAACGTCGCCGCCCACCATCCCGATCCGCGCCAGCGCGAGTTGGAGAAGAAGCTCAACGCGCTGGTGCCGCCGCAGCGGTGGGACGCAGGGCCGCCCGAGTACAACGCGCTGGTGCAGAAGCGGGCCATCGCGATCGACGAGATCACCGACGAGATGCTCCGGCTGTCGCAGCCTTCAAACGAAGTATACCAGCTATACAAAGACATCGGCATGACCTCGGTAGTGGTCGCGCCGATGTTCGACGGCGGCAAGCCGCTGGGAACGCTTGCGCTGGTTTCCACCGGCGGCGCCCGCCGCTACAGCCAGGACGACGTCGACTTCGCCGAGTCGCTGGCGGGCCGCGCCGCGCTGGCCGTCCGCAACGCGCGGCTGGTCCGCGAGATCGCCGAGGAGCGCGACCGCCAGACCGAGGCGCGACTGGAGTCGGACCGGCGCGCCGCCGAGTTGAGCGCCGTCTTCAATGCCGACCCCAACGGCATCGCGCTCTTCGACGCCCAAGGCCGGTTGCAGCTGGCCTCGCCCCGGGTGGAGGAGATCTTCGGCCTCTCGCTGCAGAGCATGCTCGGGCGGCCGTTCGAGGAGATCTACGCCCACAAGCTCTCGCGGGTGGTGGCGGGCAACCGCGAGCATCATTTTGCCCGCGTGCGCGAGATCTTCGCCGACCACGAGGCGCGCGCGGTGGACGAGCTGGAGCTGGAGCGGCCGCGCCACCGCTGGGTGATGCGCGAAAGCGTGCCGGTGCGATCGACCGACGGGAGCTACATCGGCCGCCTGGTGGTCTACGTCGACGTGACCGAGCAGCGCGAGCTCGATCGCCAGCGGTCCGATTTCCTCACCGTCGCCGCGCACGAGCTGCGCACGCCGCTGACGCCGCTCTCGATGTATCTACAATCGATCGAGCGGCGTCTCGCGCGCGGCCAGCCGGTCGATCCCGAGCTGGCGACCAAGGCCCGGCGGCAGGTGACCCGGCTGGGCAAGCTGGTCGAGGACCTGCTCGACGTCTCGCGCCTCGAGTCGCGGCGGATGAACCTGGCCCGCGATCGGATCGATCTCGGCGAGCTGGCCGAGCAGACCGTCACCGACTTCCGCGGCGGATCGCGCCCACACGACCTCGTCTTCCATCGCCCGCCCGAAGGGGTGCTGGTCGAGGGCGATCGGCAGCGGCTGGAGCAGGTGCTGGTCAACCTGATCCAGAACGCCCTCAAGTACAGTCCCCAAGGCGGCCAGATCGTGATCAAGGTCGACAAGCGCGATCGCGAGGCCTTCGTCTCGGTGACCGACCCCGGCATCGGCGTTCCGCGCGAGGAGCAGGGACGGTTGTTCCAGCGTTTCTTCCGCGCAGCGAACGCGACGACCCGCCACTATTCCGGCCTCGGCATCGGGCTCTTCGTCTCCAACGAGATCATCCAGCGACACGGCGGCCGCTTCGACGTGCAGAGCCAGGTCGGGGTCGGCTCGACGTTCACTTTCTACCTGCCGCTGGCGGAGGGCGAGCAGGCCGCGCCGGGGCGGCCGCGGGTGCTGCTGGTCGACGACGATCCGGAGATCCTCGAGGCCACCGGCAGCTTGCTGCGCGAATGGGGGTATGCCGTGGACGAGGCCCGGGACGGCGCGACCGCTTTGTCGCTCGCGCGCGGGGCGCGGCCGGATCTGATGCTGATCGATTTGATGATGCCGGTGATGGACGGCTGGACGCTGATCCGCCGCCTGCGCGACGAAAAGGTGGCGGAAGAGGTCCCGGTGGTCGTGTTCTCAGCCGACCGCGACGCGCATGAGAAAGCCAAGACGCTGCAGGCGCAGGCGGCGCTGCGCAAGCCATTCGAGCTGGAAGAGCTGCAGAACGTGGTCGAGCGCCTTCTCCCGCAGAAACCGGCGGCGTGATGGCGCGGCCTGCCGTCAGGAAAGTGCGGCGGCTGCGGCGGCCGGCGCTGGCTGTGCTCTCGCGCAAGAAGTCGCTCTACTCGACGCGGCGGCTGCTCGAGGCGGCGCGCGCCCGCGGTTTTCGCACGCGGGTGATCGACGTGCTGCGCTGCAACCTGGCGCTGGAATCGGGCAATCCGCGCCTCTACCACAAGGGCAAGGAAGTGCGCGGGCTCTCGGTGGCGCTGCCGCGCATCGGCGCGAGCGTGACGGCGGCGGGTCTTTCCGTGGTGCGGCAGCTGGAATCGATGGGCGTGCCGATGGTCAACGGCGCGTCGGCCATCGCCCGCAGCCGCGACAAGCTGGCCGCGCTGCAGACGCTGGCCGCGGCGGGCGTGCGCATTCCGCGCACCGTGCTGGCGCGCGGCGGCGGCGACGTCAAGGAGCTGGTCGCACAGGTAGGCGGGCTGCCGGCGATCCTGAAATTGATTCAGGGGACGCAGGGCGTGGGCGTGATGATCGCGCACAGCGAAGCCGAGGTGACTTCGATCCTCTCGACGTTGTGGGACCTCGGGCAGGAGATTCTGCTGCAGGAGTTCGTCGCCGAATCGCAAGGGCGCGACGTGCGCGCGCTGGTGGTGGGCGACCGGGTGGCCGGGGCCATGCGGCGGGAGGCGCGGAAGGGTGAATTCCGCAGCAATTTGCACCGCGGCGGCTTTGGAACCGCGGTCCAGCTGTCCCACGAGGATGAGGAAGCAGCCGTGCGGGCGGCCCGTGTCCTGGGGCTCGACGTGGCGGGCGTCGACCTCCTCGAATCGGTGGACGGCCCGAAGGTGATGGAACTGAATTCTTCCCCCGGTTTCGAAGGGTTGGAGCGAGCAACCGGTCTCGACATCGCGGGCGAAATCATCGCCCAGGCCCTCGCCAGAGCCGAGGGCGCCCGCCGCGCGATGGCCCTTTGAAATTGGGGACACCCTCCGGGGACACCCTCGCGAGGGTGTCCCCGGAGGGTGTCCCCATTTCGCTTGCTCCTGCCTCTGCCGTCGGGGGATGATCCTGGCATGTCGATGCGGCCTGCCTCGGGCGGGATGCTCCAGCGCCTGATCGGCGAGCCTGCTGCGGTCGAGCTGGTCCTGTACCACGACGTGCTCTGTTCCTGGTGCTACGTCGCCGACGCGCGCCTGGACTACCTGCGCGACGAGTACGGGGCGACCGTCCGCTGGCGGATGCGGCCGTATCCGCTGCGGCCGGACAACCAGCTCCCCGACAAGAAGCAGCGGGCGGTGCTGGCGCGCCATTTCCGCCGGGTCGCGCGCGAGGACGAGGGCAAGGGCGTCAAGGCCGATCTCTGGACCGGGCAGGACCCGCCGGCCTCGTCGCTGCCCCCCTTGGTCGCGCTCGAGGCCGCGCTCGCGCAGGGACCGGAGATGCAGCGCGCTTTATTGAAGGCGATGCGGCGCAAGGCGTTCGTCGAGGGGCTCAACGTCGCCCGCCGCGACGTGCAGGTCGAGTTGGCGGCACAGGTCGGGATCGACGTTTCGCGTTTTCTCGAGCGGCTCGACGATCCGCGGCTGCCCGGCGAGGTGACCGACGCCGTCGAGGAAGCGGAGGCGCTCGGCATCAAGGGCGTGCCGGCGCTGGTGATCGGCAACGAGTGGTTGATGCAGGGGTGCCGCGATCTCTCCGAGTATCGACAGGTGATCGACAAGTACCTTCGTGAACGGGTCGCCGCCGCGCAAGTG
>VBLM01000306.1 GCA_005879095.1 Deltaproteobacteria bacterium | reverse complement strand
GGCCAAGCTGCGCGAGGGTAAGGACGAGACCGACATCCGCGTGCGGCTGGGCGAGCGCGACCGCAGCAATCCCGAGCGCATCCGCGGTCTCGACCTGTTCTCGTCGCGCGGGCTGCGCAAGCTGTCGGACGTGGCTACCGTGGAGCTGCGCGATGGGCCGAGCGTGATCGAGCACGAGGATCGCGAGCGGCAGATCGCAGTCTACTCGCAGCTCGCGTCGGGAGCGGCCCTGGGCGACATCGCGGTCAAGCTGCGCAAGGCGGTCGCCGCGCACAAGATGGCGGCCGGGTACAACGTGAAGTACGACGGGCAGATCAAGACGCTCGACGAGCAGAACGACGCTTTCTCGGGCGCGTTCGGCCTTGCCTTCGTCTTCATCTTCATGGTGCTCGCGTCGCAGTTCGAGTCCCTGAAGCACCCGTTCACGATCATGGTCTCGCTGCCGCTGGCGTTGATCGGCGCGCTGCTCGCGCTGCTCTTGACCGGAAAGCACCTCTCGCTGGGCGCGATGATCGGCGTCATCCTCTTGATGGGCCTCGTCACCAAGAACGCGATTCTGCTCGTCGACGGCGCGCTGCAGCGGCTGCGCGAGGGCGACGACGTGCGGACGGCACTGATGAAGGCCGGGCCGCGGCGGCTGCGGCCGATCCTCATGACCTCGTTTGCGATGGCCATCGGCATGGTGCCGACGGCGATCGGCACCGGCATCGGCTCGGAGTTCCGCTCGCCGATGGCGATCGCGGTCATCGGCGGCGTGATCACCTCGACGGCGCTGACGCTGCTGGTGGTGCCGGTGATCTTCACGTTCGTCGAAAATCTTTCCTTTGGTCGACGCAAGAGGCCGGTGCTGGTTGCCGCCGAGCCCGCGCGCGTGGTGAACGGGTAACGACATGCACACAGCTCTTGCACTTCTTCTCGCGGCGAGCGCATCGAGCGGGCGCCGGCAGGTTTCGCTTCATGAAGCGTTGCAGCTGGCGGCTTTGGTCGACGCAAGAGGCCGGTGCTGGTTGCCGCCGAGCCCGCGCGCGTGGTGAACGGGTAACGACATGCACACAGCTCTTGCACTTCTTCTCGCGGCGAGCGCATCGAGCGGGCGCCGGCAGGTTTCGCTTCATGAAGCGTTGCAGCTGGCGGCCAGGCAAAGCCCGGACATCGCGGCCGCGCGGGCGCAAGCTGCGATCGTCCACGCCTCGGTGAACAAAGCCTGGACGGCGTGGCAGCCGGATCTGACGGCGAGCGGGACGTACGATCACACCAACGGCACCGCGGCCTTCGACTTTGGACCGATCCTGAAGAAGCTCGGATTGGACCCGAACTTGTTCGGGCCGCCGATCACCATCGTCGCGCAGAACAACTGGTACGGGAACGCGCAGCTCACGCAGCCGCTGCTGACGCCGCAGGGCCTGTTCGGGCCGGGCGCGGCCAGCGCCGCTGCGGAGGCCGCGGACCGCGGCGCGGACGAGGCGCGCGAGCAGGTGCTCCTGGGTGTGGCGCGCGCCTACCTCGGACTGCAGGGGCTGTACGGGCTGCTCGACGCCGCGCACGAAGCCGAGAAGGTCGCGCTGCGCCGCGAGGAGGACGCCAAGGCGCGGATCGCGGCGGGGACCGACGTCGAGATCGGGCTGCTCCGCGCGCAGACGGAGACGGCGCAGGCGCGGTCGCAGATCGCGGCGCTGCAGGGGCAGCTGGAGTCGCTGCTGCCGCTGCTCGAGGCGCTCACCGGCGAGGCCATCGAGCCGCAGCCGTTCGGCGCCGCGCCCGAGGACATGGGGGCGACCGCGCAGGAGTCGGCCCAGCCGTGGGAAGAGTCGTTCACGGTGAAGAGCGCGGCGGCGGCGGTGATCGCGGCGCAGCGGGCGCGGCGGGTATCCGAGTTCGGCTGGCTGCCGACCGTGGCCGGCATCGCCAAGGAGAGCTACACCTCGAACGAAGGGTTCACCGGGAAGAACTGGACGTACGATCTGATGATCAACGTCAGCGTGCCCTTGTACGACCGCGGCATGCGGTTTGCGCAGGGTCACGAGGACGAGGCGCGGCTGGCGCAGGCCCAGGCGCAGCTGGCGGCGGCGCGGGCGAGGGCGCGGTCGAGCTGGATCGGGGCGCGGGCGAATCTGGGGGCAGCGCAGGCGGTGCTCGAGCAGTCGACCGCGCAGGCGCAACTGGCGGCGCGGGCGCAGGTGCAGGTGGAGGCGGCGGCGCGGGCGGGAGTGGCGACGTCGCTCGATCTGTCGGACGCAGACCAGAAGAAGTTCGCCGCCCAGAGCGCGGCGGCGCAGGCGAGGGCGCTGTTGGAAGTACGCAAGGCCGAAGTCGCGGCTGCCGAAGGCCGCCTCTACGCGCTGTCGGCAAGGTGACGGCTTCCAGCGCACCGCGGAGGCGCGGAGGTCGCGGAGAAAAGATTTTTGTGAAAAAAAACCTCCGCGCTCTCCGCGCCTCCGCGGTGTGATTGAAGACTGACCGTTCATACGGAACTTTCGCGGTCCTGAGGCACGGCGCGTTCCGCTGGATCTGGGCCGGCGCGATGTTGTCGAACGTCGGCAACTGGATGGAGGCGGTCGCGCAGAGCTGGCTGGTGCAGCAGCAGACCGCGTCGCCGTTCATGGTCGAGCTGCTGGCGGCGAGCGAATTCGTGCCGCACGCACTCTTGATGCTGGCCGCCGGTTGGCTCGCCGACCACTACGACCGCCGCAAGCTGCTCCTCGCCGGCCAGGCGCTGATGATGGTCTTGGGCGCGGTCCTCGCCGTCGCCGCGCACCTCGGCCTGGCCACGCCGTGGGTGGTGATCGCCCTCGCGTTTGCCGAGGGCGCAGCCTGGGCCAGCGTAACGCCCTCGTGGCAGGCGCTGGTGCCCGCGCTGGTGCCGCGCGCCTGCTGGGGCCGATGCTGGCGGGCGCGCTGCTCTCGATCGCCAGCGCCGCCATCGTCTTCGACATCAACGTGGCGAGTTTCGCCGGAATCCTGGTCGTGCTCGCGCTGGTGCGCGTGCCACAGGCGCCGCTTGCGGCCGCGGCGACCTCGGGGGGCGAGCTCAAGCACACGGGCGGCGTCCGGGCCGCGGTCAAGTGGGCGGTCCACGAGCGCGGGCCGCGGAGGCTGATCCTCGGCCTCTTCGCGTTCGCGTTGCTGGCCGCGCCGGTGCAAGGTCTTCTGCCGGCGATGGCCGACTCGGTCCTCCACGTCGGCGCGCACGGGTACGGCGTGCTGCTTTCCTGCCTCGGTGCGGGCGCCATCTTCGGCGCGCTGACGCTGGCGCGGCTGCCGCGGAGCTACCCGCGCCACCACCTGATTCCTCTGTCGATGCTCGCGTTCTCGCTCTGCGCGATGACCTACGCCAGCTCGCGGTGGCCGCTCTTGTCCGGGGCGGCGCTGGCCGTCGGCGGGGTGTTCTGGGTGTGGTCGCTGGCCTCGTCGTCGACCGCGATGCAGCTGCTCGTCCCCGAGCACTTACGGGGCCGGGCGCACGCCTTCGGCATCCGCAGCGGCGTGTTGCTCACCGCCGGCGCGCTGGCGTTGTTCTCGGCCTGGTCGGCGTGGGCGCGGGAGCCGGCCATCGACTTGATGCAACCGGCGCTGCCGGAAGTTCGCGGCCTGCGGCAGATGCTCTGGGAGGCGCTGACGGCCGCCTCGCACCGCGCGCAGGAAGTCGAGCCGGGGATGCCGCCGGGGAGCGCGGAGCCGGTCGAGGAGTAGAAATAGACTGGCGCCGCAGTCGTAGTTCGCCGGTGGGATACGCACTGATCGCTTTTCTCCTCGCCGCGGCGCCGTCGTCGGGGCAGACGGTGAAGCCGCCCCAGGACATGCCGTGGAGCCTCGACCTCACCATCCACGACTTCGGGATCGGGATCGGCAACTCCCGGAGCGTTAACGGAATTCGGCTTAATTTCCGCGATGTTGCGCCGTACACCGTCAACGGGATCAACGCCACCATCTGGTTCCCCGCGGAGGAGAGCAGCGGCGGAACCGTCAACGGCCTCGCGCTCGGGCTGCCGCTGACGGGCGCGAAGCGGCTGCGCGGCCTCGGGCTCGGCGTCGGCGTGGGCGCGGACGAAGCCATCGACGGCGTCGGCCTCGGCGTGCTCGGCCTCGGGTCGGGCGGCGCGATGCACGGCATCTTCGTCGCGGGCCTCGGCATGGGGACCGGCGGCAACCTGGACGGCATCGCGGTCGGCGGGCTCGGCCTCGGCGCCGGCGGGCGCATCCGCGGCATCGTCCTCGGCGGCCTGGGAGCGGGCGCCGGCGGCGATGTGACCGGCCTCGCGGCCGGAGGCCTGGGCGTTGGCGCGGGCGGGACGGTGCGCGGCGTCGTCATCGGGGGCCTTGGCGCGGGCGTCGGGCAAGACCTCGACGGGATCGCCATCGGCGGACTCGGGGTAGGTGCAGGTGGGACCATCCGCGGCGTCACGGTGGCCGGGCTCGGGATCGGATCCGGCGGGGGTATCGACGGCCTCGCAATCGCGGGCCTCGGCGTCGGCTCGCCTCGCATTCGGGGCGTGGTCGCGGCGCTGGCGGCAGGCGGGCAGGACGTCACCGGGTTCGTGGTGGCGCCCGCCTACTTCTACATACCCGAGGACGGGACGCTGCGCGGCGTCTCGGTGAGCGCGTTCAACCGCATCCTCGGCGAGCAGTACGGGCTGGTGATCGGCATCGTCAACTACACGCCGAGCCTGCACGGCGTGCAGCTGGGGCTCGTCAACTGGGCCGGGAACAACCCGTCCGGGCTCAAGCTGCTGCCGATCGCAAACGCGCACCTCGACTGACTTTACCGGCCCGCGCATGCCACAATGGCGGCATGCGCGCCTGCCTCCTCGTACTGGCTTTCGGCTGTGCTGCCGGACGGATGAACGTGCCGGTCCTGCGGCCCGCGGAGATCAACCTCTCGCATTACAAGACGCTCGGCATGTCGTCGCTTTCGGGCGGGCCGCTGGCGACCGTGGTGGCCGCCTCGCTCGAGGAGCAGCTGGTTCGCAGCCAGCGGTTCACGGTGGTCGATCGGCAGCGGATCGACGCGGTGATGGGCGAGCTGCAGCTGGCGCCGACCGACGTCGCCGACCCTCGCAATACCGTGCGCCTGGGAAACCTCTTGACCGCCGGCGCGCTGATCACCGGCGACGTGCAGGCGAAGTACCTCGAGACGCCGCACGAGGAGCGCGGGCTGAGCAAGGCCGGGGTCGGTCACGTGCATCGCTGGACATCGGCCGACCTCTGGCTAACGCGCTGGTGCAGATCGCCAGCGGGTTTCTCGGTTCGGTGCTGGCCAAGGCGGCGGGCCAGACGATGGAGGACGACCTGACCGACGCGCCGCCCGACCGCAGCAAGCTGGAGCGCGAGGCGGTGGCCGAAGTGGTGGCGAAGTTCTCTGCAGCCATCCAGCCGACCACCGAGATGCGCGAGGTGCAGTTCGTGCTCGACGACGCGGTGCCGCAGCTGCAGACCGGGCTGGGGTGGGCGCAGCACGGCGACTGGACGAAGGCGCAGGCGACGTTCAACGCCGCGATCCACGATTCGGAGAAGAGCGCGCGCGTTTCGGCGGGGACGCTGTCGAAGGTGTATCTCGACGCGGCGCTGTCGTACGAGTACGGGGGCGAGCCTGAAAAGGCGCTCCCGCTGCTGGAAAAGGCGTATTCGCTCGCTCCGGGGAATGGCCGGATCCTCGACGAGATGGAGAACGTGAAGCGGATGCGAGCCGAGCTGAAACAGCTGGCCGAGCAGAACGCGACACCGCAGGCGCACTAGCGGGTGCTCTCGGGCTTCCGAGTTGGTACAAGGGCCGCATGGCCACTGTTTCCGAGATCGCCGCCCGGTTGAAGGCCTCCCACGAAGCAATTGCGCGGCACTATCCGGGCGAAGCCGGCTCGCGGCAGGCGGTGCACACCGTGTACGGCGGCGCGCACCTGTTCAAGTCGGATACCACGCGCAAGCTGGGCGAGCTGGCGTTGAAGGCGCTGGCGCAGTACGCGCCGTCGGCGACGGTTTTTGCGGAGGCGATCGGGATCGATCCGGGCACCGGCGAGACGGTCTTTTCGCGCGTGCAGGAGAAATTGAAGCGCGAGGCGGTGGAGGATTTCCGCATCGACTTCGAGGACGGGTATGGGATTCGCGGCGACGCCGAGGAGGACAGCCACGCCGCGCAGGCGGCTTCCGAGTGCGCGCGCGGGCGCGACAACGGGACGCTCTCGCCGTTCATCGGCATCCGGATCAAGTCGTTGTCGGGCGAGCTCGCGGGTCGGTCGCTGCGGACGCTGGAGATCTTCCTGACCGGGCTGGGCGGGAAGCTCCCGCAGAATTTCGTCGTCACGCTGCCGAAGATCACCGGGCCCGACCAGGTGAGCGCTCTGATCGACGCGTTCGAAATGCTCGAGCCTCGGCTCGGTCTCGCGCGCGGCTCTTTGAAAATGGAGCCGATGATCGAGGTGACGCAGACGATCATGGATCCGAACGGCGTCTCGATGTTGCCTCAATTGTTGAAAGAGGCACGCGGGCGAATGATTGCTGCGCATTTCGGCACTTATGATTACACGGCATCCTGCAACATTACCGCCGCATATCAGGCGATGCGGCATCCGGCGTGCGATTTTGCCAAGCACATGATGCTGGTCGCTTATGGCGGAACCGGTGTCTGGCTCTCCGACGGAGCGACGACGACCATGCCGGTGCCGGTGCACAGAGGGGATGCGCTTTCTGAAGAGCAGAAGCGCGACAATGCGCGCGCGGTGCACGCAGCCTGGCGTTTGCACGCGGACGATATCCGGCATTCTTTGAGCAACGGCTTCTATCAAGGATGGGATCTGCATCCCGCGCAATTGCCTTCCCGGTATGGCGCGGCTTATGGCTTTTTCCATAAGGGATTGCCGGCGGCGGGCGAGCGATTG
>VBLM01000305.1 GCA_005879095.1 Deltaproteobacteria bacterium | reverse complement strand
CGACAAGGCCCGCGACGAAGCGCGGGACGTGGCCGGCCGCGGATCGCCCGGCGCCGCGTTCCTCTTGCGCAAGAAGAAGGAGCAGGACGCCGCGCGCGAGCTGCTGCAGAACGCAAGCCAGCGGGCCGACGCGCTCTTCGAAGAATTGTCGAAGAAGTCCGACGAAGCGCGCCGGCGCCCGCCGCCGCCGGGCGAGATCGGCAAGCGCGTGCTGCTCGACGCCGCTTTTCTCCTGCGCCGCGGAAAGACGAAAGCATTCCAGGCGGCGGTGCGCGCGAAGGCGAAGAAGCTCGCCGCCCACGGCTACCAGCTGACGCTCACCGGCCCCTGGCCGCCGTACAACTTCGTGGTGGACCGGCAGTGAAAAAGCGGTCGGAAGCCGAAGAGATCATCGAGCGCGCCGACGCGTCGCTGCTGGAGATCATCGATCACGTCCTCAACAAGGGTGTGATGGTGCACGGCGAGGTGATGCTCGGCGTGGCCGGCGTCGACCTCGTCTATCTGCGCGTCTCCGCCCTCCTCTGCGCGGCCGACCAGCTGCTGCCCGGCGCTCGAAGTGATCGGCCTCTACGCCATCGTCCTGCGCGCGCCGGCGGGCGCGGTCGGAGCGAAGGGTGAATCGCTGCGCGCGATCGACTGCGGAGAGTTTTTTGCCCTGGCCGGCGACCCGCCCGCGCCTTTGTCGGTCGACGCGCTTCGAGCGCACGAAGCCGCCATCCGGCGTATCGCCGACGCGACCGAGGCCTGCCTGCCCGCGCGGTTCGGCGCGACGTCGCAGAGCGACCAGTCGCTGCAGAGCGAGCTGGCGGGGCGCGCCGCGGAATTGATCGAGGCGCTTCAGCTGGTGCGCGGCCGCGAGCAGATGACGCTGCGCGTGTTTCTGGCCAGGGGACACGAAGGCGCGGCTGACGCCGCGGCCATCATGTCCCCGACACTTGCCGGCTCGGGAACGCGCTATCTCGAGGAGCGGCGCCGGGCCGGCAAATTCCCGGAGCTCGATCCGCTGCGCGCCGTTCTCTCGACGGTGGTCCGCGCCGAGCGCGTCGAGCGCCATTCCGAGCCGGGACTACTGGCCAGTGTCTACCATCTGATCGACAAAGGCGCCGCGAGGGAATACGCGCGCCTCGCCGACACCGTCAAGCTGGAGAGCCTGCGGGTGCTGGTCAGCGGACCGTGGCCGGCGTGGTCGTTCGCGCCCGAGGTCGCGCCATGAAGAAGAAGGACGTGGTCGCGATGCAGGTGCGGGAGCTGGAGTCGCTGCGCAAGGAGATCGAGCGCCGCGTCGATCAGGCGCCGCGCTGGAACGCGGATCCCAAGGACGTGCAGAAATCCGTTGCGCGGCTGGTGCTGGCGCTCATCGAATTCCTCAGAAAGCTGCTGGAGAAACAGGCCATCCGCCGGATGGAGGCGGGCACTTTGAGCGCCGAAGAGACGGAAGCGATCGGCCTGGCGCTGATGCGGCTGGAGGAGACGGTCCACGATCTCGCGCGCCGATTCGGCCTCAAGCCGGAAGACCTCAACCTCGATCTCGGCCCTCTCGGCCGGCTGATTTGATCAGCGCCCGGAGCGACTCGATCGTATCGGCCTGTTCAGGAGTCTTGTCGGTGCGCCAGCGAGAGATGCGCGGGAAGCGCACCGCGATGCCGCTCTTGTGCCGCGAGCTCTCGGCGATGCCCTCGAAGTGCAGCTCGAAGACGTGCACCGGCTTGACCGCGCGCACCGGCCCGAAGCGCTCGATGGTGTTCTGCCGGATCCAGCGATCGAGCTCGTCGATCTCCTCGTCGGTAAGCCCCGAATACGCTTTTGCGACCGGCACCAGTTCGCCCGCGCTCCAGACCGCGAAGGTCAAGTCCGTCATCAGCGTTGCGCGCCGTCCGTGGCCCGGCTGCGCGTAGACGAGCACCGCGTCGATCGAATACGGATCGATCTTCCACTTCCACCAGTCGCCGCGCGGGCGGCCGACGCGGTACGGCGAGTCCCAGCGCTTGAGCATCAGCCCCTCGACGCCGCGCTCGCGCGACCCACGCCGCAGCACGCTCAGCTCTTCCCAGGACGCAGCCTCGACGGAGCCGGAGAGCAGCAGCCGGGAGCTGCGGCCGGCCACCAGCCGTTCCAGCAGAGCGCGCCGCTCGCGCAGCGGAAGCTCGCGGTCGTCGCGCCCCTCGTGCTCGAGCACGTCGTACGCCATGAAGGCCGCCGGCGCTTCCTCGAGAATGCGCGGCGTCAGTTTCTGCCGCCCGATGCGCCGCTGCAGCACCGAGAACGGCATCGGCGCGTCGCCGGAAAAAGCCAGCACTTCGCCGTCCAGCACGGTGCCCTCGGGCAGCGCCGCCCACACCCCCGAGAGATCGGTAAATCGATCGGTGATCAATTCCTCACCCCGCGACCAGAGAAACGCGCCGCCACCGCGCCGGACGATCTGGGCGCGGATTCCGTCCCACTTCCACTCGGCGAGCCAGCCGGCGCGATCGCCGAGCGCCTCCGGCTCCTCCTCGAGCGGCGAAGCGAGAAAGAAAGGGTATGGCCGCGAGACATCGGCGTCGGAAACGCCCGGCCGGACCAGCGCCGCGAACGACGCCGCCGACGGCTCCCACGAGCCCATCAGCCGGTGCGCGACGGTGGCCGGCGGCAGGCCCGCGTGCTGCGCCAGCGCGCGGATGCCGAGCGTCTCCGAGACGCCGACCCGCATTTCGCCGGTCAGCAGCTTGGCGAGCAGGTACATCTCGCGGCGCTCGAGCGAATCCCAGAGCGTCATCACGACGCGGCGCTTTTCGTCTTCGTCCGCCTCTCGCAGCGGCAGCAACGTTCCTTCGATCAACGAGGCGAGCGACGGCGGTTCGGCATGTGCGCGCCGTTCCGTACGCGCGGTGTCCATCATCAACGCCACGGTTTCCGCCAGGTCGCCCACCAGCGAGAAGCACTCTTCGGCCATCCATCCCGGAACCTGCGCGCGCTCGCAGCCCCACACCGCGAGCAGCCGCGGCGCGATCAACCGCTTCAGCCTGCGGCCGGTGAGGAAGAAGAGTGCCCAGGCGGCGTCAGCCGGTGGGGCTTCGGCGAAGTACGACTGCATCGCGGCCACCTTCGCGTTGGTGGAGGTGGTCGCATCGAGCGCGTCGTAGAGCTGCGCGAACCGTCGCACCTAGTCGCCCTCCGGATCGAGCGGCGGAGCTGCGAGCCCGATCGGCGCTGCGTCGACGCCCGCTTCACGCAGCCAGCGAACCAGCGCGTCGCGGTGGCCGTGCATGGCGAGCACCCGCTGCGCGCCGGTCTCGCGGATGGTCTTCAAGACGCCCGGCCAGTCGGCATGATCGGAGATGACGAACCCGCGATCGAAGCCGCGCCGGCGACGGGTGCCGCGGATACGCAACAGGCCCGAGGCGAATCCGGATTCGAAGGCGCGAAACCGCTTCATCCACGGCGTGCCGCGCGCGGTGATCGGTGCCAGCACCAGCTCTCCGGCGAAGGAACGTTCTTCACCGATCAGCCGCGTGGGCAGCATGCGGACGCCGGCGGCGCGGTAGATCTCCGCGAACGGCTCGACGGCGCCGTGGACGAAGACGGGCCGCTCCGTGACGCGCGCCAGCTCGGCGAGGAGCCGCTGCGCCTTTCCCAGCGCGTAGCAGAAGAGCAGCGACGCCTTGCGCGCGTTGCCCTGCCACCACGACGCGATCTCGGCGGCCACACTCGCAGCCGAATCCCACCGGAAGATGGGCAGCGCGTACGACGCCTCGGTGACGAAGACGTCGCACCGCAGCGGCTCGAACGGCGCGCAGGTCGGATCCGGCTCGCGCTTGTAGTCGCCGGAGAGCACCCAGACTCCGGCCGGGCCCTCGATTCGAACCTGCGCCGAACCGAGCATGTGGCCGGCCGGATGCAACGAAACCGTCACCTCGCCGATCCGCCGGCGCTCGCCGTACTCGAGGATCTCGATGACCGTGCCTTCGCCGAGGCGGCGCTTGACGAGCGCAGCGGTCTGCGGCGTGCACAGGATCGCGGCATTGCCGGCGCGCGCATGATCGCCGTGGGCATGCGTGATCACGGCCCGCTGCACCGGCCCCAGCGGGTCGAGATGGAACGGGCCGCCGGGGCAGAAGAGCCCCTGCGGCGAGTCGACGATCATCGGCCGAGCTTACTCCAGCGGCGCGGCCTCGCCGGTCTCCGCCGGCACCGCGGCGCGCGGCAGGCCCATCTCCTCGAGCTCGTCGGCCAGGTCCTCCATCACCACGCCGAGATCCTCCAGCTCGTCCTCGGAGAGGAGCTTGCGGACCTCGGGGAACAGCTCGCCCTCTTCCTCCCCGACGTGATGCTCGACCTGCTCCTTGAGCACGGCGATCTTGGTCTCGAACTGCGCCTCGCCCGGATCCATCTCCAGGAGATCGGCGACGATCCGTTTGACCGAGAGGTGCTCCTCGACCGCCTGCTGGAGAAGCTCTTCGGTCCGCGCCGCCCTGGTTGCCGGGTAGAAATGTTTCTCCTCGATTGCGGAGTGCACGGCGAGATGGTCGGCGATCTCCTCGAAAAGCTGGCGCCTGGCTTCTCCGTTGGCCTTCTCGATCCTGTCGAACAGCGATTTCACTTCCTCGTGCTGTGTCTCGAGCAATTCGATGGCGTTCACGCGCGATCTCCTCCGTAGATCGGTAAATTGAGGAGCGCATCGATCCGCGGCAATTCAACCGTACGCTCGCCCGGCAGGCCGGTCGCCGGACGGAGGGCGAATGTCTAGCTTCGCTCCATGACGAGGCGAGCGGTGTGTCTGCATGGCCATTTCTACCAACCGCCGCGTGAGAATCCGTGGATCGAGGAAATCGAGGTCCAGGATTCGGCCGCTCCTTTCCACGACTGGAACCAGCGCATCGCCGCGGAATGCTACGGACCGAACGGCGCCGCCCGCCTGAAGAACGGCGGCGGCCGCATCGCGGACATCGTCAACAACTACGTCCACCTCTCGTTCAACTTCGGCCCCACGCTGCTGGCGTGGCTTTCTTCACGAGCGCCGGAGATCTATCGCCAGGTGCTCGAGGCGGACGCGCGCAGCGTGCGCGAACGGGGACACGGCAACGCGGTCGCGCAGCCGTACAACCACGCCATCCTGCCGCTCTGCAACGATCGCGATCTGCGCACCCAGATCCGCTGGGGCGTGGCCGACTTCCGCCACCGTTTCCGCCGCGAGCCGGAAGGGATCTGGCTGCCGGAAACCGCCGCCGACCTGCGCACGCTGCAGGCGGCGCGCGACGAAGGGCTGCGCTTCACGGTGCTCTCGCCCGATCAGTGCACGCGCGTCCGCGCTCCCGGCGGCGAGTGGCAGGACGCGCGCGGCGCGCGATTCGACCCGACTCGGCCCTACAACCTGAAGCTGCCCTCGGGCGAACCGTTCGCGGTCTTCTTCTACGACGGTCCGATCTCGCGCGCGGTGGCTTTCGGCGAGGCGCTGCGCAGCGGCGACGACCTCCTTCGCCGTCTCGACGCAGGATTTTCCATCTCACGCGGTCGCGACGAGGCGCTGGTGATCGCGGTCGACGGCGAGACCTTCGGCCACCATCGCAAGGGCGGCGACGAGTCGCTCGCCGCAGCGATCCGCAGGCTCTCCCAGCGTGGCGACGTGCAACTGGTGAACCTCGCGCAGGCGCTGGAGCTGTTTCCGCCCACGCACGAAGCCGAGATCGCCGAGGTCTCTTCGTGGAGTTGCGCGCACGGCGTCGAACGCTGGCGCAGCGACTGCGGCTGCCAGAGCGGCGGGCGGGCCGGCTGGAGGCAGGGCTGGCGCGCGCCGCTGCGCGACGCGCTCGACGGGCTGCGCGATCGGCTCGCCGCCCTTTACCAACGCGAAGCCGGGACGCTGCTGCACGACCCGTGGCGCGCGCGCGACGAGTTCGTCGAGGTGGTCCTCGATCCTGAACGTCGACACGCCGCGGCGTTCGTTGCCCGCCACGCGCTCCACGAGCCGACGCCGCGCGATCGCGTGCGCGCACTGCAGCTCCTGGAAATGCAGCGGCAGGCAATGCTGATGTACACCAGCTGCGGCTGGTTCTTCTCCGAGATCTCCGGGCTCGAGACGGTGCAGATCCTCAAGTACGCCGCCCGCGCTCTGCAGCTGGCGCGCGACAGCTGCGGCGCCGATCTGGAGGACCAGTTCAAGGCGGCGCTGGAGCGCGCGCCGTCGAATCTGCCCGAGTACGGAAACGGCCGCCGCGTCTACGAGGAGTGCGTGCAACCGTCGATCGCCTCGTTGGAGACGGTGGCCGCCCATTCCGCGATCGCGGGGCTGGTCGAGGACCTGCCGCGGCGGGCGCGGATCTTCTGCCACGACGTGCAGACCTCCTTCCGCCGCCGCGAGGAGGCCGGCACCGCGGCGCTCTCGATCTCGCGGATCGAGGTGCGCAGCCAGATCACCCAGGAGCAGGTCGATCTCACCACTTGTGTTCTCCATTTCGCCGGGGCCGATTTCCGCTGCGGCGTCCGGCCGCACGATCCGGAGCGGTTCGCCCGCACCGCCGACAAGTTGTTGCAGAGCTTCGCGCGGCTGTCGCTGGCCCAGGTGGTGCGCGAGATCGACCGTGAGTTCCCCGGCCGCGAGTACACGCTGCGCGATCTCTTTCTCGACGAGCGCCGCGAGGTGGCCGGAAGGCTGCTGCGGGAGACGATGGCCCGCTACGAGGGTGAATACGCCAACGTCTACGAGCACAACCGGCGGCTGATCGAATTCCTCCGCGAGATCGATTCGCCCGTTCCGCGGCCGCTGCAAGTGGCCGCGGACGTCGCGCTGACGCACGAGGCGGTCGAGGCTGCGGCGGGCCTGGCCACCGATTCCGCGACCGCACAAACCGAGTTGCTGCGGATCTCCGAGACGGCCGAACGGCTCGGGGCCCGCATCGATCGGGCGGCCGTCCGCGGATCGTTCCATGCCGCGGTGAAAGACCTGTTCGACAAGACGTTGACCGGCAGCCGAGATGCCGCGCTGCAGGCGGCGGAGCTGATCTCGCTGGGTGTTCGCCTCGGCATCCACCTCGACTTGTGGGCGATGCAGAATGCGCTCTGGGATCACGTCCGCTCCGGACGCTGCGAGATCGATCGCGAGAGCCTCGAACGCGTCGCACACGCGCTCTGGTTCGACCCCGCGGTGCTGGTCCGCCGCATCGAGGCGCAACCGCGGAGGGCAACCGGATGAGCGCGCGCATCGGCGACTACGCCATCGTCGGCGACTGCAGATCGGCGGCCTTGATCTCGCGGGGCGGCTCACTCGACTGGCTCTGCTGGCCGCACTTCGACAGCCCTTCCCTCTTTGCCGCGATCCTCGATGAACGTCGCGGCGGCCGGTTCCTCATCGCCCCCAGCGGCACCTTCCGCTCCGAGCGCAGCTACGCCGGCGAGAGCAATGTGCTGGTGACGCGCTTTCTCACGGCCGGCGGCGAGGTCGAGCTCACCGACTTCATGCCGGTGCTCGAGGAGCAGGAGGCGAAGAGCGTGCTGCGCCCGCAGCACGAGCTGTTGCGCATCGCGCGGTGCACGCGCGGAGAGGTGGAGATCGAGATCGTTTTCGATCCGCGCCCGTGCTACGCGACGATCGAGCCGCGGATCGAATCGATGGGCAAGCTCGGCCTGCGCATTCAGTTGCCGGGGTCCGGCCTGCTTACGTTGCGTACCGACGCGCCGCTCGGTGAAGGCGGACGTGCGCGGGTGACGATGCGCGCCGGGGATGAGCTGCAATTCTCGCTCTCGCTGGCGCGGCGCCAGCCGGCGGTGCTGGTGCCGTTCGGCGAGCGAGGACGATGGATGCAGGAGCGCAGCATCGCGCTGTGGCAGAAGTGGGCGCGCCAGACGCAGTACGACGGCCCGTGGCGCGACGCCGTGGTGCGCAGCGCGCTGGTGCTCAAGCTGCTGCAGTACGCGCCCTCCGGCGCCATCGTCGCCGCGCCGACCACCTCGCTTCCCGAGCGGCCGGGTGGCGACTTGAATTGGGACTACCGCTTCTGCTGGCTGCGCGACGCAGCCTTGACCACGCGCGCGCTCTACGGCCTCGGCCACCACGACGAGGCCGAAAATTTCATGAGCTGGCTGCTCAGCGCGACCAACCTCTCGCTGCCGAAGCTGCACGTCCTTTACGAGCTCTTCGGCCGCAAGCCCGGCCGCGAACGCACGCTGCCGCACCTCTCCGGTCACGCCGGCGCCCGGCCGGTACACATCGGGAACGCGGCGGTGGGCCAGGTGCAGCTCGACACCTACGGCGAAGTGATCGAAGCCGTCGCCCACTCCGTGCGCTGCGGCGGCAAGATCGACAACGCCATCGCGCGGATGCTGATCGGCTTCGGCCGCGAAGTGGCGCGCGACTGGGACGACCCCGACGAAGGCATCTGGGAGATCCGCGGCTACGGCCGCAACTTCGTCCACTCGCGCGCACTGTGCTGGTCGGCGCTGCAGCGGCTGATCGATCTCAACCAGCAGGGCCACCTGCCCAAGGCGCCGGTCGACGAGTTCCGCAAAGCGCGCAACGCGGTGCGCGAGGAGATCGAGACGCTGGGCTGGAGCGAGGAGCTGCAGACGTACACGCGCACGCTCGCCGGCGGCGACGTGGATGCCAGCCTTCTGCTCCTGCCCTGGTACGGGTATTGTGCTCCCGATTCGCCCCGGATGCTCGCGACCTGGCGGCGGATCCGCGAGCGGCTCGATGCCGGCGGCGGCCTCCTCCGCCGCTATCACGGCCGGCTCACCGCCGGCGAAGGCGCATTCGGCATCTGCAGCTTCTGGGCGGCGGAATATCTCGCGCTCGGCGGTGGCCCGGTCGCCGAGGCGGAGGAACACTTCGAAACGCTTCTCCGCTACGCCAACGACGTCGGCCTCTATGCCGAGGAGATCGAGGTCTCGACCGGCCACGCGCTGGGCAACTTCCCGCAGGCGTACACACACGTCGGCCTGATCAACGCCGCGCTCACCCTGCGTGAGCGCGTCGAGCGCGGGAAGAGCGCGCTGCAACGCGAGCGGCAGGAAATGATTCCGGAGGCGCGCGCATGAACTGGACGAGCTCGCTCCTGGCTGGATTCGTCGGCACGCTGGTGCTCACTTCGCTCGAGGCCGGCGCGCAGCAGCTGCACCTGACGCGGATGAGCATTCCCTATCTGCTCGGCGCCGCGTTCACGCCCAACCGCGATCGCGCGAAGGTGATCGGCTTTCTCGTCCACCTGATCAACGGCCAGCTGTTCGCGCTCTTGTACGTCGCCATCTTCGACGCGCTCGGCGAAGTCAGCATCCTGCGCGGCGCGATGAGCATCGCGACTCTGGAACAGGGTCCGACCAACATGCGTCTGATCGAACCGCCCGGCCCGCTCGCGCTCCATTACGGGCTGACCACGCCGCTGATGGTGATCGTCGCGCACATGATCTTCGGCGCGATCATCGGCTGGCTGTACCATTTCAGGTGACCCATGTTGTTTCCCGATTTGAGCGCAATGGAGTTCGTGAAGAAGCTCGGCACTCGCATCCGGAACAACGCGGCCACCGATCGCGCCGCGCAGCTCTCGTACTACTTCCTCTTTGCGCTCTTTCCTTTCCTCTTCTTCGTCGTCACGCTGGCCGCTTACCTGCCGATGAAAGGCGTGATCGACGAGCTGCTGGCGCGCGTCGATCCGCTGATGCCCGACGAAGCGATGGCGATCATCCGCGTCCAGCTGACCTCGCTGGCGACGCGGCAGCGGCCGCACTTGCTCACCTTCGGCCTCGCGCTCGCGCTGTGGAGCGCGTCGCGCGGCGTCGACGCGCTTCGCACCTCTCTGAACCTTTCCTACGACGTGAAGGAATCGCGGCCCTGGTGGCGCACCCAAGGCACCGCGCTCCTGATCACGATCTGTACTTCGGTCCTGATGCTGGTGGCGGTGATCGGGCTCTCGCTGGGCGGCCACGCCGGCCTGTGGCTCGCGTCGCACCTGCACGTCGACAAGTTCTGGCCGCTGCTCTGGGACTGGTTGCGCTGGCCGATCACCGCGCTGGGCGTGATGCTGGTCTTCGCCCTGCTCTACTACTTCCTTCCCGACGTCAAGCAGGAGTGGCGCTTCATCACGCCCGGCTCGGTGATCGGCACCTGCCTGTGGCTCTTCGCCTGCTGGCTGTTCTCCATCTACGCCGACAACTTCGGCAGCTACGACCGCACCTACGGTTCGATCGGCGGCGTGATCGTGCTCCTCACCTGGCTCTACGTCACCGGCCTGATCTTCATCGCCGGCGGCGAAATCAACGCGCTGATCGAGCACGAATCGCGCGAGGGCAAGGCGAAGGGCGCGCGGGCTCCGGGCGAAGCCCCGCCGCCGAAGATCGAGCGGCCCAGCATCGCCGCGCCGGGAGTGGCAAAGAGCGCCGACGTCCACGCCTGAACAGTGTCGACTACCGCTCGACTGCTTGCTCCTACGGATGGCATTGGCCACGCATTGCCGGCTACTTCTGGCGTGCGCAGATCAACTGGAGAGCCTCCCCATGCCCGGCTGCAACATAGAGCGCGAAGTGATCGGCGGCACGGCCCGATATCGGGTGTGCGGAAAGTTCGAAGGCGGCTGCGCGTGGGACCTGGCAGGTCGCATCGAACACGAGCCGCTCGGCGAGCTCACGCTCGATTTTTCGCAATGCGGCGAGTTCGTCGACTACGGCATCGCCGTGCTGGCGACCGCGCTGCTCTCGATTCCGGACAAGACCATCCACCTCGAAGGCCTGCGGCAGCACCAGGTGCGGCTGTTCAAGTATTTCGGGGTCGACGCGGACAAGATCGAGCACCGTCCGGAGCACGCGCCGCCGGCCGATGATTTCCCGCTGGCGAGCGAGGTTGCCTGAAGATGGCGCGGCCGATCTGGAGCGGTTCGATCTCCTTCGGCCTGGTCAGCGTCCCGGTGAAGCTGTTCTCGGCGACCTCGCCCAAAGAGGTCCGCTTCCACATGCTCCACGACAAGGACGGCGCGCGCATCCAGCAGAAGCGCGTCTGCAGCGCCGACGGGCAGGAAGTGCCGTGGGAGCACATCGTCAAGGGATTCGAGATCTCCAAGGGCCGCTACGTCACGGTCGCGCGCGAAGAACTGGAAGCGTTCAATCCGCGCGCGACCAAGGCGATCGAGATCGAGGATTTCGTCGATCTCGAGCAGATCGATCCCATCTATTACGAGAGCACGTACTACCTGGTGCCCGACCGGGGCGCCTCCAAGCCGTACGCGCTGCTGGTCGAGGCGATGAAGAAGACCGGCAAGGTGGGCGTGGCGAAGTTCGTGCTGCGCACCAAGCAGTACCTCTGTGCGGTGCGGCCGCTGGGAAAGGCGCTCGCGGTCTCGACCATGCTCTACGCCGACGAAGTGGTCTCGCAGGACGAACTGGAGGGACTGCCGGAATCGAAGCCGGGTGAGCGCGAGCTGAAGATGGCCGAACAGCTGATCGGATCGCTCGAATCCGATTTCGACATCAAGAAGTACAAGGACGACTACCGCGAGCAGGTGCTGGCGCTGCTCGAGCGCAAGGCGGAAGGCGAGGAGATCGTCGCCGCCGAACCGGCCGAGGCGCCCCGCGGCAAGGTGGTCAATCTGATGGACGCGCTGCAGAAGAGCCTGGCGGCGGCGAAGAAAGGCGAGCTGCGCGAGGCCGAGCCCGATCGCGGCGAGGTCCGGCGCAAGCCGCATCCGCACCACCGCGCAGCAGCGCGCACGGCGCGCAAACGCAAGAGCCGCTAGATGGACGTCAGCATCGAGGGGCGGAGGTTGTCGCTCAGCAACCTCGAGAAGGTCCTCTATCCGAAGACGGGATTCACCAAGGCGCAGGTGATCGATTACTACATGCGCATCGCCCCCGTGGTGCTCCCGCATTTGCGCGATCGGCCGCTGACGTTGAAACGGTATCCGAATGGCGTCGAAAAGCCGTTCTTCTATGAGAAGAACTGTCCGTCGCACCGGCCGCCGTGGGTGAAGACCGCGACGGTGCGTGGCTCCGAGAAGCAGATCGACTACTGCCTGATCCAGGACGCCGCGACGCTGGCCTGGGCGGCGAATCTGGCTGACCTCGAGCTGCACGTGCCGCTGCATCGCTGGCGCAACGCCGATCGGCCCGACGCGATCGTCTTCGATCTCGATCCCGGCCCGCCGGCCGACATCGAGCAGTGCCGGCAGGTGGCGCTGCTGCTCAAGGGGATGTTCGACACGCTCGATCTGCAGTCGTTTGCGAAGACGTCGGGATCGAAAGGAATGCAAGTCTACCTGCCCTTGAATTCCCGCGTGAGCTACGAGGAGAGCAAGCCCTTTGCGCGGGCGGTCGCCGAGGCGCTGGCCGCGAAGAAGCCGAAGCTGGTCGTCTCCAACATGAAGAAGTCACTGCGCGCGGGAAAGGTCCTGGTCGACTGGAGCCAGAACGATCCGCACAAGACGACAGTCTGCGTCTATTCGCTGCGCGCGAAAGAGCGGCCAACGGTCTCGATGCCGCTGACCTGGGAGGAAGTCCGCAAAGGTCCCGTGTCCTTCGAGGCCGAAGAAGCGCTGCGCCGCGTGGAGAAGCGCGGCGATCTCTTCGCGCCGCTGCTCTCGCTCGAGCAGAAGCTGCCGCGCCTGCATTGAAAAAAGAAAGCGGCCCCTTGCGAAGCCGCTCCCCCCGCATCCGCCTGCGCCCGAAAACCGTCAGACTGCTGCGCTGCCGCGGCGCAGCACCGCGAAGATCAGGCTGATGATCGCGAGCAGGAGCAGGATGTGGACCCAAGCGCCCATCGTGGATCCCGACACCAGGCCGAGGACCCAGAGGACGAGCAGGATGACGGTGATGGTCCAGAGCATGCCGTACCTCCTTTCGGCAAAGGTAGGTCTTGGTATGTTGGGAAGCGACCATGCGCGAGACAGCCGAGCGGACGTACGACTGTCAGGCGTGCGGCGCCTGCTGCTGCAATCCGGATGAGAACCGGGCCGAGCAGTACCTCGATTACGTCGAGGTCACCACGCGCTCGGCGCTGGCGAAACATCCGCAGCTGATCCGTCGCCTGACGGTGCTCAACGCGAAGGGCGAGCGGCATCTGAAGCTGAAAGGGGCCGAGCAGCGATGTGTCGCGCTGGAAGGCACGCTCGGCAAGCGCGTCTCGTGCACGATTTACCAATGGCGCCCCGCCGGCTGCCGCGCGGTCGTGCCCGGCTCGAGAGAGTGCCGCCGCGACCGCCGCGAGCGCGGCATCGATCCAAAGTGATCTCGGGATGGGAGCTACGTGGTATTCCGGCGAAGATGCACCACCAGCTCGACTGCGGGGCGAGTGGCGAGTGTCTGCTGCTCACGCGGCGTGCGGGACCGATGGACTACAACTTCGTCAAGTGACGCGGGCCACGGCGATCATCCGCAGCGACT
>VBLM01000307.1 GCA_005879095.1 Deltaproteobacteria bacterium | reverse complement strand
GGTCGAGCTGAACGTCAACGAGCGGCTGCTGGAGTGGATCACCGGGCGCCAGCCGCGCCTGTTCCGGCCGCCGTACCACTCGGACGAGGCGCTCGACGAGGCGCAGAACGCGCAGGTGATCGCGCGCGCGTCGCAGATGGGTTACCTGACGCTCGGGCAGGACATCGACCCGGAGGACTTCGCCGAGAAGGATCCGCAAGTGATCGCTTCCCGCGTGCTGGCACAGGTCGACAAGGGTTCGGTGATCCTGTTGCACGACGGCGGCGGCGATCGATCGGCGACGCTCGCGGCGCTGCCGCTCATCCTCGACGGGCTCGCCGCGAAGAGCCTCTCGCTGGCTACCCCGGAGGAAATGACCGGATTTACTCGGGATCAGCTACTTCCGCCGGCGCCGCACGCGCCGGCTTCAGCGCTGGTGGCGAGCGCGGACAGCGTGGTGTTCGGCCTGCTCGGCGGGCTGGCGCGCGCGCTCGGTCCGTTGTTCGCGTTCGCCATCGCGCTGCTCGGCCTGCGCGCGGTGCTCGAAAGGGCATTCCGGGGCCGCCCGCCGGTTTGACCGTTTCGGTCGTGGTGCCGGCGTACAACGAGGAGGCGGTGATCGCACGCACGGTGGATTCCCTGCTCGCGCAGGAGCCGCCGGTCCTCGAAGTGGTCTGCGTCGACGACGGCTCGAAAGACCGGACGCTCGCCGTCCTGCGCGAGAAGTTCTCGTCGAATCCGCGCGTGCGCATCTTCGGCAAGCCCAACGGCGGCAAAGCGAGCGCGCTCAACCTGGGATTTGCCGAGGCGCGCGGCGAAGTGGTGGTGGCGCTCGACAGCGACACCATCTTCACGCCCGAGACGGTGGCGCGGCTGACCGACCCGTTTGCCGACGCGCGCGTCGGAGCGGTCGCCGGCAACGCGAAAGTCGGCAATCGCGTGAACCGGCTGACCCGCTGGCAGGCGCTCGAGTACATCACGGCGCAGAACCTGGAACGGCGCGCGTGGGACCTGGCCGGCGCGGTACCGGTAGTACCCGGCGCCGTCGGCGCCTGGCGGCGGAAGGCCGTGCTCGATGCCGGCGGATTCCATGAGGACACGCTCGCGGAGGACACCGATCTGACGCTGCGGCTGATCGCGTCCGGCTTCCGCGTCGTCTATGCCGAGCGAGCGCTGGCATACACCGAGGCGCCGGAAAACGCGCGGTCGCTCCTGAAGCAGCGGTTTCGCTGGACGTACGGCGTGTTGCAGGCGTGCTGGAAGCACAAGTCGCGGCTGTTCCGGCGGGGCGGCGGCGCGCTCGGGTGGGCCATCCTCCCGGCGTTCGCCATCTATCAATTCGTGGTGCCGCTGGTCGCGCCGGCGGTCGACCTGCTGCTGGTGATTTCGCTCGTGCGCGGGCGAGCGCTGGCGACCGCCGGATATTATCTGCTCTTCTTCGCGCTCGATCTGCTGCTCTCGGCGGTGGCTGTTCTTCTCGAAGGCGAAGACCTCGTTGATTCGCTCGCTCTGGAACGCCCTGGCGGGATTCGCGGTGGGCTGGGGCAAGCTCGCCCGGACGGGAACGGTGCAGGTCGGCCCCTGATTGACCTTCGGGTGCGCGCCCGTTATGGCACCGGTCGTGCGGATCGCGCTGGCACAGATCGATACGACCGTCGGCGATTTCGCCGGCAACGCGGCGAAGGTCGTGGCGCAGACGGCGAAGGCGGCCGAACAGGGCGCCCAGCTGGTCGTCTTTCCCGAGCTGACGCTGTGCGGGTACCCGCCCAAGGACCTGCTCGAGCTGGACGAGTTCGTCGCCCGCTGCCGGTCGGCGCTCGATCAGCTGGCGGAAAACGGCGTCTTCCGCAAGACAGCGGCGCTGGTGGGTTTTCCCGAGCGGCACGGCGGAGCCGGCGCAGGCCTGTTCAACGCCGTCGCGTTGCTGCAGGGCGGCTCCATCGCCGGGATCGTGCGCAAGTGCCTCCTGCCCACGTACGACGTCTTCGACGAAGGCCGCTACTTCGACGCCGCCGCACACGCGACCGTGATGGAGATCGGCGGCGTCCGGATCGGCGTGACCATCTGCGAAGACTTGTGGAACGACAAGCAGTTCTGGCGGCAGCAGCGGTACCTGCGCGATCCGATCGAGGAGCTGGCGGCCAAGGGCGCGGAAGCGATCGTGAACCTCTCGGCCTCGCCGTACGCGTTGGGGAAGCCGCAGGTCCGGCGCGAGATGGTGGCGGCGGCCGCGCGGAGGCACCGGCTGCCGGTCGCGCTCTGCAATCTCGTCGGCGGGAACGACTCGCTCATTTTCGACGGCCGATCGCTCCTGGTCCGCGCCGGCGGCGAGGTGCAGCGCGAGCTCAAGGCGTTCGGCGAGGAACTGGTCGTCGACGAGCTGGCCCCGGCGCAAGCGCGATCGGCGCGGTCCGCGCAGCCGATGCAGGAGGGCGGCTCGTCGATCATCTGCGACGAGATCTCCGAGCCG
>VBLM01000042.1 GCA_005879095.1 Deltaproteobacteria bacterium | reverse complement strand
CCTTTCCTGTTGACCCGCCGTCAGCATCCGCCGGCGATGGCCGGCACGATGGTCAGCCGGTCGCCTTCCTTGAGCGCCGTTCCCAGGCCCTGCGCATGCCGTACGTCCTCGTCATTCTTGAACAAATTCACGTAACGCCGCAGCCCGCCCTTGTCGTCGAGCAGCTTGTCCTTGATGCCCGGGTACTTGCGCGAGAGCTCGTCCAGCGCCGCCTGGACGGTGCCGGCGTTCTCGACGGCCACCTCGCCCAGGTTGGCGGTCAGGGGGCGCAGCGGGGCGGGGATCTTCACGGTGACAGGCATGTTCTACGTTCCTCCAGTTGCTACGATGCCACAGGCGCACCCGGGATCGCGCTTTAACTCGTATCGCCGCGTGGGCCATCGCGGCGCCGACCACGCCGCACAAGGGCGAGAGAACGCCCGCCTCTGCGCAGGTCGGCCCGGCGGCAGGCGGGGCCTCGAACAGGCAGCGCAGGCAGCCGGTGCGTCCGGGCAGCACGGTCAACAACTGTCCCAGCCAGCCGAGCGCGGCGCCGTGAACGAGCGGAATCCCCCGCTTGACCGCCTCGTCGTTGGCGAAAAAGCGGGTTTCGAAATCGTCAGTGCCGTCGACGAGGATGTCCGCCCTTTCAAGAAGGGCGGCTGCCGTGGCCGGCTCGAACCGCGCGACACGGGCTTCGGCGTTCAGCCTCCGCGCCGCGACCTCCGACTTGAAAAGGCCGACATCCGAATCGCGGTACAGGATCTGCCGCGCAAGATTCGATCGATCGACCCGGTCCGGATCGACGATCACCAGCCGCAGCGGCAGCGCGCTCTCGTGCAGCGCCAGGACGGCCGGACAGCCGAGACCACCCGCTCCCAACAACACGGCCGTCTTCACGACGGCCGATCCAGGCTGAACTCGCGCTCGCCCGGCGAGGTCACGAGCGCGAGGCCGCCGTGCTCGCGCGCATGGACCGCCGCCGCCGCCCCGGCGTGTCCGGCGAGAAGTCCGAGCTCCCGGGCGAGGCGCGATCGCGCCTCGGCTGCCTGTTCTCGCGTGACCTGCACGCGTTCCACCGAATCCGGCAGCGCCGCGTGCCGCGGCAGGTCGGGCAACTCCTCGTCGGCAGCGACGAGCGCAGCTCGGCCCCGAGCGAGCGCGCGAAGATGGCCGCCGCGGCGTCCGAATCGAGCGGCGGCAGCGTCGGCTGCCGCTGCGGCCCGACCTGCACGCCCCACAGCTTGAGGATCTCGCGCATCTCGTGGGTGAAGACGCCGCGCGGCACGATCGCGATCTGCACGCCCGAGTACCGCGACCAGGCGGCCGCCGCGATGGCCTCGTTCCCCGAGGCTTCGATCACCGCCGCCCCCGCTCCCCGCCAGTCCCAGGCCTGCGCCGCGCGCCCCGCGCACGAGCCGCTGGGCCGGAACATCTCCAGCTTGAGCAGCGCGTCGCCCCAGCGCAGAAGCGGCGTCGGCCGGTCGAGGATGGCGTCGGGATTCGACATGAGGTGGCGCTCGGCGAACCGGCCGGGCAGGATAAGGAGCCGTGCTCCCGAGAGCAATCCTCTTGCTGCTGCTCGCCGGCTGTCCGCGGGAGAGCACCCCGACTGCGCCGCCACAGTCGTGCCTCGACGCGCAGCTCGCGTCGCGCGGCCTGAACCAGTTCGGCGATCCGCCCGACACGATGTACCCGGGCGGCACGCCGCTGTTCGACGAGAAGACCGGAAAGCGCACCGAGCGCGAGGCGTACGTCTTCGCGAAACATCCCGAGATCGCGCGCGCCTGCGGCCGTTAGCGGGTTTGCTCCTGCTCTGCCCCCGCTGCTATCGTCGCTCTCGTGACTGAGACGTCCGCCGGGGTCCTCGCAAGCGCGCCGCGCCCGGCCGGACTGTTCTCCTCGCCGGCCGAGAAGAGCGACACCAAGGGCGCGTTCAGCGACGACCGCTTCCTCACCCGCGCCCGCGCGCTCTTCTACGCGCGGCTGGCATTCCTCGTCCTCGGGCTGGCGGTGATCGGCGTGCCGGCCTGGTCGCAGGCGTTCGGCGTCGGCGGGCCGGGCGCATACGCCATTTATCTCGTGATGGTCGCGTACAGCGCGGCCAACTACGTGTTCTTGCCGAAGAAAAAAATCGGCCGGCAGCTGACCTTCGCCACCCTCTGCGCCGATCTCGCCGTGCTGGTGTGGCTGGTCAGCATGACGGGCGGCCTGCGCAGCCCGCTTCTCGCGGCGCAGCTGCTCTTCACGACTTTGTTCGTCGTACTTTTTCCTACCCCGCTCGCGGTGGTGCCGCCGCT
>VBLM01000304.1 GCA_005879095.1 Deltaproteobacteria bacterium | reverse complement strand
CGAGCGCGAGCACGGTTGCCCCGCGACATTCCGCAAGTCGCACGCCGATATGCCTATGCGGAAGCGAGCCTCGGGCACTGGGACGCGGCCGAGTCGGCGTTGGCTAGAGCCGTCGAGGTCGATCCGGAAGACGAGGCGGCGCAGGTGCTGTACGGAAAGGTGCTCAAGGAACAAAAGAAGTTCGAGAAAGCGAAAATCGCGCTCGACAACGGGATCGCGATCGATCCATTCGATCCTGATCTTCATTCGATCTATGTCGAGGTAGCGAAATCCCTGAAGGACAAGCCGTTGCAGGAACGGGAGCAGAAGGCTTTGCAGCTTGCGGAGACACGATGAGTGAAGTGCTGGCAGCGGTGAACGGCGGCGATGCGGAGCTGATCGAGGAGCTCGCGCGCGCGCGGCAGCGGATTGCGCGCGAGATTGCCAAGCGGGTGGTGGGGCAGGAGGGTGTGATCGAGCAGCTCCTGATCGCGCTGTTTTCGCGCGGCCACTGTCTCTTCGTCGGCGTGCCGGGTTTGGCAAAAACGCTGTTGATTTCGACACTTGCGGAGGCGCTCAGCCTCACGTTCAACCGCATCCAGTTCACACCCGACCTGATGCCGTCCGACATCACCGGGACCGACGTGCTGGAAGAGGACCACACGACGGGCCGGCGCGCGTTCCGCTTCGTGCCGGGGCCGGTCTTCGCCCACGTCCTGCTCGCCGACGAGATCAACCGCACGCCGCCGAAGACGCAGGCCGCACTGCTGCAGGCGATGCAGGAGCACCGCGTAACGGCCGGCGGGCGGACGTATCCTCTGGAAGAGCCGTTCCTCGTCTTCGCCACGCAGAACCCGATCGAGCAGGAAGGCACCTATCCGCTCCCGGAGGCGCAGCTCGATCGCTTCATGTTCATGGTCGACGTCGGCTATCCGAGCGCGGAAGAGGAAGTGCAGATCGTCCGCGCGACCACCTCCGGACTCACGCCGTCGGTCGACAAGGTCCTCTCGCCGCAGCAGATCCGCGACCTTCAGGAACTGGTCCTGCGCGTTCCCGCCGCCGAGCACGTCATCGCGTCGCAAGCGTTGATCCTGGGGGCGAAGGCGCGCGCGGCGCTGAGTGGACGGCCGGCGGTTTCGGCCGAGGATGTCCGCGCGCTGGCCGAGCCGGTCCTGCGCCACCGCGTCTTGACCAACTTCCACGCCGAGGCCGAGGGCATCGACTCGCGGAAGGTCATCGCCGAGCTGCTGCGCGAGACAAAGGCATGACGCTCGACCCGGCGCTGCTGGCGCGCCTCGGGCCGCTCCAGGTGCGGGCGCGCAAGGTCATGGAAGGCGTGCTCACCGGGCTGCACAAGAGCCCGCATCACGGCCAGTCGGTCGAGTTCTCCGAGCACAAGGAATACGCGCCGGGCGACGAGATCAAGCACATCGACTGGCGCGCCTTCGCCAAGCTCGACAAGTACTACGTCAAGCGCTTCGAGATGGAGACGAACCTCCGCGCGCTGCTGGTCGTCGACGCGAGCGGCAGCATGGCCTACGGCCGCGGCGCGCTCACCAAACTGCAGTACGCGGCCATCTGCGCGGGGGCCCTCGCGTACCTCTTGTCGCGGCAAGGCGACCAGGTCGGCCTGTGCATCGCCGGCGACGGCGGCGCGACGCCCGGCGTGCGCGATTTCATTCCTTTTGCCTCTTCGCCCGCGCACGTGCAGGAGCTCTTGCGCCGGCTCGATTCCGAGACCGGCCGGGGTCCGACGACGCTTACCCAAACTCTTGATTTCGCTGCCGAAAAAGCGCCGCGGCGAGCGTTGATCATCGTCCTCAGCGATCTCTTCGACACGACCGAGACAAGTATACCCGCTCTAAAAATGCTCCGCTCGCGGCGCCATGACGTCTTGCTGCTTCAGATCCACGACCGCGAAGAGCTCGACTTTCCTTTCGACGATCCGACCCGATTTCTTTCGATGGAAGACGAGCGCCAGATCGAGGCGCAGCCGCGCCAGATCCGCGAGAGTTATCTCGCCGAGATCGGCCGCTTCCTCGAGAGCACGCGAAAAGAGCTGGCCCGGGCCGACGTCGAGGTGCAGCAGATCGCGACCGATCTCGCACCCGATCGCGTGCTCCTCGAGCTGCTCGCGCGCAGGGAAGCAGCGTGATCCAGTTCGCACATCCGGCCTACCTCTGGGGCCTCTTCGCCGTCGCGCTGCCGATCCTGGTGCAC
>VBLM01000303.1 GCA_005879095.1 Deltaproteobacteria bacterium | reverse complement strand
CGGTCGCGAGCTGTGCGCGGGCCTGCCGGTCGACATCCGGCAACAGGACTGGCGGGAAGCAAACGGCAAGTACGATCGCGTGGTGGCCATCGGCCTGCTCGAGCACGTCGGTTACAAGAATTATCGAACCTTCATGCGGCTGGTGCGGCGTTGCCTGAAGGACGACGGCCTGGCGCTCCTGCACACCATCGGCAGCGCGACGTCGTCGACCGGCGTCAACGCGTGGACTGACAAATACATCTTTCCCAATTCGGTGATCCCTTCGATCGCGCAATTATCGAAAGCGATGGAGGGCCATTTCGTCGTCGAGGACTGGCACAACTTCGGCGCCGACTACGACCCGACGCTGATGGCCTGGAACGAGAATTTCGAGAAAGCGTGGCCGGAGCTGCGCGACAAGTACGGCGAGCGCTTCCGGCGGATGTGGCGGTACTACCTACTGCAGAGCGCCGGCGCTTTCCGCGCCCGCTACATGCAGCTGTGGCAGCTCGTCGTGTCGCCGAACGGCGTCCCGGGCGGGTACCTCAGCGTGCGCTGAAATCCGTTCTTCCGGCGTGCGGTGCAGACGGGATGCAAGGCCGAAGAACGCCATCGAGGCGATCCACCACTTGGCGGGATCGAAGTGCCACGGCTTGTGGCCGATTCGATAATCGCCCGGGAACGCGTGGTGGAAGTTGTGGTGGCCTTCACCGAAAGTGAAGAAATCGAGCCACCAACTGTCGCGCGCGGTCTCGTCCGAGGTGTACGGCTGCCCTCCGTAGATGTGCGCAGCCGAATTGATCAGGAACGTGCAGTGATCGAAGATCGCCAGTCGGACGAAGCCGCCCCAGAGGAGCCCGCCCAGCGGCCGCCCGAAGGCGAGCCCGATCAACATCGGCAGCAGAAACGAGCCTCCGAACGCGAGCGCTCGCCAGTGCCGGTGCTGCCAGCGGACCAGCGGATCGCGCAACAGGTCGGGCACGTTGTCGAACGTGGCGCGGGTCGAGCCGTGGACGATCCAGCCCATGTGCGCCCACCAGAAGCCGCCGCGGATGTTGTACGGGTCCTTCGGCGTGTCGACGAACTTGTGGTGGTCGCGGTGCTCGCTCGCCCAGACCAGCGCGCTGGGGTGGAACGACATCGGCGCCAGCACGAGATAGAACGCCTCCAGTGCGCGGCTCGCCGAGTACGTGCGGTGCGCGAAGTAGCGGTGGTAGCCGGGGATCACCGCGATCGAGCTGAGCAGCATCATGATCGCGAAGCCGATCAGGTCGCCGGCGGCGATGCCGTAGGAGCGCGCGTAGAGCCAGATGCCGGCGATGCCGACCACCGGCGTGAGCGCGAAAAAGATCGTGTTGGTCCAGTTGATCGGCTGCCCGTAGGGGGGCCGGGCGCGCAGTTCGTTCATATCGCGCGCCAAGGTAGTCACCGCTTGTCACGGGATTGTCAGGGCCCCCGATGACGCTCAGCGGCAAAACGCTAGCTCGTCATCGCCGCCGGCGAATGTGCGATCAGCGGCGGCCCGTTCCGCGACTCGCCAGTGCAGTCGAATGGAATTCCACCGCAGATCCCGGTGGATCTGTACGTCGCCGGATGCCCGGCGGCGCTAACCGATTTTGCGGACGTTCGCCGCTTGCGGGCCCTTGGGACCCTGCTGCACGTCGAACTCGACTTTCTGACCCTCTGCCAGGCTCCGGAAACCCTCTGCCTGGATGGCCGTGTGGTGCACGAACACGTCCTTGCCGCCCGCGTCCGGCGTAATGAAACCAAACCCCTTCGCATCATTGAACCATTTCACGATCCCGCTCGCCATTCGATCAGCTCCCCGGCGGCTTTTCGGGCCGCCCCGTTCATCCTGATCCATTGCGCACGGTGCAGGCGCGGCGCCACCATTTCGACAGCCGATCAGTCGCCCTTCCGACAACTCGGCAAGCGGCTCAGGCGCTTGCGTCTTCCAGCGTGATGACCGTTTCGTCGAGAATCCGGCTGCCGGTAGACACCGCCGCGAGGTGGCTGACGAAGCGGAAGTGCTCCTGTTCTTCCTCCAGCCGTTGCCGGAACGCTTCCCGCGCCTCGTCGTCCTGGGCGCGGTCGGCGAGCTCGAGCAGCAGCTCCCAGCCGCCCACGTCCGACACTTCCAGACCGAGGAGCAGCCGGAACAGCGCGGCGGGATCGTGCTCGACCATCATCGCGCCTTCGACGCGCCTCGACTCAGCCTTGACCCGGAGCAGTCCGTCGGACTCCCCGTCCGGGCCGCCGCCCAGCGCACGCAGCTGCTCCTCCAGCCACTCTTCGTGCGCCCTTTCTTCCTCGCGGATGAGGCGCAGGCGCGCCTGCACGCTCTGGTACGGCCCTCCGAAGCTGCGCAGCTTTTCGAGGACGCCGCCGTAGATCTGGAGCGCGGCGCGTTCGAACGCCAGGCGCTCGTTCAACAGAGAGATGACCTTGGATCGATGTGTCGCGCCGACCTTGCGCATGTCCCCTCCGATACGTGGAGGAACGTATGCACGACAAGGCCGGCGCGCCGCCGCTACTTTCTGCTCGCGTCCACCCAGCCGCGGCCCGTGTCGCGCTGCTGGCTGGTGTTGTAGAGGTTGGTGCGCAGCATCCGAGCGCGGTGCTCGAACTCGATCCGTTGCTCTTCGAGCTGCTCCGCTTCAGCGCGGACGAGCTCGATGCGGCTCATGCGGTTCATCTCGCGCAGGCCCTTCGCCGTCTTTTTCATTGTGGTTCCCCCCGCGGGCGAAGGTGCGCACGGGGGCCCGTCTCTTCACGCGTCGAGCGCCTGCCTGCCCGGTCTTCAGTCGGATCCGCCGCCGACGTCGTCGGAGCCCGGCTTCTTCCGCGGATCCGGCGGGAGGTTGAGGATCTCGTCGGGGAACAGGTCGACGATGAACTCGACGATGTCCTTGACCGAGACCACGCCGGTAGGGCGGCCGTCGTCGTCGGTGAGCGGCACGTGGCGGTAGCCGCCGATGCACATCAGATTCAGCGCCCAGGCGATGCCGTCTCCGCTCTGCAGCGATTCGGGATCGGCGGTCATGAACTCGCTCACGGCGATCGAGGTCCAGTCGAGTTTGCGGCCGGCGACCTTGGTCAGGAGATCGCGCTCGGTGAAGATGCCCTTCAGGACGCCGGTGCCGTCGACGACCAGCATGCAGCCGAGATGGCGGTTCTGCATCACCTCCACCGTCTGCTGCAGCGTTGCCTCCAGCGGGACGGTGATGGCCGGGCCGAGCTTGAGCGAGCTGATCGGCTCGGTCAGCAGTGGTCCCTGGAGCGGTTCCTGCGGCTGCTCATCGAGATCGTCGGGATCCATGCTTCGAGTATGGCACTGTTCGCACTCGGTGTGACGCCGGCCGCCCGACCGGGGGGTCGTCGTCCTCAGACATGCAGAAATCGCTTGGGGTCCATCGCCATCATGCAGTTGGTCGGAGGCGATTTCTGAACTCGTCCGCCGACCCCCCGGCTCGGTCGGCCGGCTATCATCAACTCTGATTTGCTTTTTTGCCGTCCGGATCGAGATGCCCTCGTCCTTGCAGGAAATGGCGCCGCCCTCGTGCCATGGACGAAGTTGCACACTCCTGGACCTTCACAATGACCCATGGGGCCGTCCCTATGAGTTGGACATCTCATCAGAACGAATTCGAGTTGTTTCATCCGGTCCGAACGGCAGATTGTGACGGAGACGACGTCGATCTCGTTGTCTGGCAGCAGTGAGTATGTGACGGATGCAGACGTGGAACGTCGCCGCGTCGGCAGAGCCGACAAATGAAGCCAAATCAGTGTTGATGAGAGGCGACCGACCCAGCCGTGGGGGTCGGCGACGAGTTCAGAAATCGCACGCAACCAAGCGCGTCAGGGCAATCCACCCCAAGCGATTTCTGCATGTCTGAGGAGACGACCCCCACGGTGGGGCGGGCGCCGTCGCACCGCGTGCGAACATTTCAGGCAGCGATGTCCTTA
>VBLM01000302.1 GCA_005879095.1 Deltaproteobacteria bacterium | reverse complement strand
CGGCCGCCGCTCCTGAACATCTTTTTGTTCCTGCTCACGTTCGCCTCGGCGTTCATGGCCGGGAGCGCGCTGAACGATACGCAGCTTCCCGAGCCGACCCGCCTGGAGATGTGGCACCACGGGCTCGGCTTTTCGCTCGCGCTCCTGCTCATCATGCTCTCGCACGAGATGGGGCATTTTCTCCTCGCGCGGCGGCACAAGGTCGACGCGACGTGGCCGTTCTTCATCCCGGCGCCGCTCCTGTCGGTGATCGGCACGCTCGGCGCGGTGATCCGGCTGCGCTCTCTGCCGCGGACGCGGACCGCGCTGCTCGACATCGGCGCAGCCGGGCCGATCGCGGGATTCCTCGTCACGATTCCGGTGCTGGTCCTCGGTCTCAAGTGGTCGACGGTGGTCGCGGCGGAGCCGTCGACGCCGCGCTGGACTCTGTTCGAAGCCGCGCTGACCTGGTTCCAGACCGGCAACTGGCCGGCGATGCGCGAAGCCTTCGATCTCGGCAGCCCGCTCGGGATGGCGCTTTGCGAAAAGCTCGTCTGGGGCAATCTGCCGGCGGACAAGGCCCTCGCGCTCCATCCGGTGGCGGTCGCGGGCTGGTTCGGCTTTCTGCTCACCGCGTTGAACCTCTTGCCGCTCGGTCAGCTCGACGGTGGGCATGTGCTCTTCGGCGCGTCGCCGCGGGTGCATCGCTTTTTCGGGCCGCCGTTGAGCGCTGCTTTATTGGCCCTCGGCGTCTTCACCGCTTTTCCCGGCTGGATCATCTGGGGCCTCTTGATGGGTCTCGGCCTCGGCTTCCACCCGCCGCTCTCGCAGCCGGAAGAGCGACTCGATGGGCCCCGGCGCTTTCTGGTGCTCGCCAGTCTCGCGCTGCTCGTGCTCTCGTTTTCGCCCGTGCCGCTGGCCCTGCTCGCGGGGTAGAACGCTCCGGTGGAGCTCGATGAGCTGGCTCGCGTGCTGCCCGGGTACGAGCGGCGCGAGTCGCAGCAGGAGATGATGCGCGTCGTGGAGTCGGCGCTCGCTCGCGGAGAAGCCGCGGTCGTCGAGGCCGGCACCGGGACGGGTAAGACAATCGCCTACCTGCTGCCGGCGGCTCAGAGCGGCCTCAAGGTCGTCGTCAGCACGGCCACCAAGACGCTGCAGGAACAGCTCGCCGACAAGGACGTGCCGTTGCTCAAGGCGCTCGGCGTCGATGCCAAGGTCGCGTTCCTGAAAGGGCGTTCGCCGTGCGCGACGAGGCCGCGCTCTTCGAGGGCATCTCCGACTGGGCGCGGACCACGCAGACCGGCGACCGTGCGGAGCTGTCGGAATTGCCTGAGAATCTCGCCGCTTGGCGAGACCTCTCGGCGAGCGCCGACCAGTGCCTGGGGCAGAAGTGCGCGCACTTCGACCGCTGCTTCGTCTTCCGCATGCGGCGGCTGGCGGCGGAAGCGGACGTCATCGTGGTCAACCATCACCTCTTCTTCGCCGACCTCGCCCTGCGCAGCTCGTCGGCGGGCGACGCCGGTGCGGCCGTGCTGCCGCGTTACGACGCGGTCATCTTCGACGAGGCACACGCGATCGAGGAGGTCGCGACCGAGCACTTCGGCGCGCAGCTCTCGAGCTTCAAGGTCTCCGAGCTGGCGCGGGATGCGCTGAAGGCGCTGCAGACGCGGGCGCAGCTTCTGGCCGCGCGGGATCTGGCGGCGCGGCTCTTGCGCGAGGGCGGAGACTTCTTCGCCGTGGCGCTTTCCACCGGCAGCCAGGAAAATTCGCGCTGGGTCCTGCTGCCCGGCGCCCTCAAGCCGGCCGAGCCTGAGCGGCAGAAGCTGTCGGACCTCGTGCAGTCCCTTGGCGCGGCGCTCTCGAAACAGGACGACGAAGAGCTGGCGCTGCTCGAGCGGCGCTGCCTCGGCCTCAACGCCGAGCTCGAGCTCTTCTCGGAAAGCCGCCGCGATCCGCGCCTGATCCACTGGGCGGAAGCGCGCGCCGGCCAACTCTTCCTGCACGCTTCACCGGTCGACGTGGCTTCGATCCTTCAGGAGAAGCTCTACGACAAGATCGGCCCGGTCGTGTTCACCAGCGCGACGCTCGCAGTACAGGGCGAGCTCGATTATTTCGAGCGACGCCTCGGCCTCAAAGACGATACCGGCGCGCTCTTTCCGCTGCGCGACGCGGTGCTGGCCTCGCCCTTCGACTACCAGAACAACGCCGCGCTCTATCTGCCGGAATCGATGCCGGACCCTTCGGACTCCGACTTTGCCGACGCGGTGGCGGATGAGCTGCGGCAGCTCCTGCCGATCACGGAAGGGCGCGCGTTCGTGCTCTTCACGTCCTTGAAGAACATGCGCGCGGTGCACGAACGGCTCGCGGACGAATTGCCGTGCCAGGTCCTCCTCCAGGGCGATCAACCCAAGCAGCAGCTGCTCAAGCGTTTTCGCGAGAAGCCCTCGGTGCTCTTCGCCAGCCAGAGTTTCTGGGAGGGCGTCGACGTCCCGGGCGACGCGCTGAGCATGGTCGTGATCGACAAGCTGCCCTTCGCGTCCCCGTCCGAACCATTGGTCGCAGCGCGGATCGACCGGCTGCGGGCGCAGGGCGAGGATGCGTTTTACGGCTACCAGGTCCCCCAGGCCGCTCTCGCCCTCAAGCAGGGGTTCGGCCGGCTGATCCGCAGCTCGACCGACCGCGGCATCGTCGCCGTCCTCGACGCGCGCATGACCCGCAAGGGGTACGGCCGGCTGTTCGTCGAGTCCCTCCCCCGCTGCCCGGTCCTCCGCACGCCCCAGGCGGTTCAGGCCTTCTGGATCACGTCGCGATCGCGGTAAGGTCGTCCCATGGGGGACGCGCTTCGCCAGGAAGAGCACGAGCCGTTCGACATTCCGGACGTGCTTCCGCTCCTGCCCGTGCGCGATCTGGTCGTTTTTCCCGCGCAGGTGGTCCCGCTCTTCGTCTCGCGCGAGATCTCGCTTTCGGCCGTGGAGCAGGCGCTGGCCAGGGAGCGGCTCGTCTTCGTGGTGGCCCAGCGCGACGCGAGCGAGGAGTCGCCGCAGGCGCCGCACGGCATGTACGGGCTCGGCACCTGCTGCCTGATCCTGCGGCAGCGCAAGCTTCCCGACGGGCGCATCAAGGTCCTGGTCCAGGGCCTCGTCAAAGCCACGCTGGAAGAAGTCGTCGAGCAGCAGCCCTGTACCCGCGCCCGGCTGCGCAAGATCCACGAGCTGCCGTTCGAAGCCCAAGGCGAGCTCGCGCTGGAGGCCGAGGCGCTGGGCCGCAGCGTGAAGACTCACCTGGAAAAGCTGATCGCGACCGGCCGCGGCATCTCGCCGGAACAATTGCTGGTCCTTTCCGGCGTGCAGGATCCGGGACGGCTGGCCGACCTGTGCGCCTCCAGCCTGCAGCTCAAGGCCCAGGAAGCACAGGAGATTCTCGAGCAGCTCGACCCGGTCGCGCGGCTGCGGGGCATCCACGAGCGGCTGGCGCGCGAGTCGCAGCTGCTGGCGATGCAGGCGCGACTGCAGAGCCAGGCGAAAGAAGAGATCAGCAAGACCCAGCGCGAGTACTACCTGCGCGAGCAGCTGCGGCAAATTCAGCACGAGCTGGGCGAGCGGGACGAGAAGGCCGAGATGGTGGCCGATCTGCGCAAGAAGATGGACGCCCGCGGCCTGCCGGAGCACGTGGCCGAAGAGGCCGGCAAGGAGCTGCGGCGGCTGGAGGCGATGAGCCTCGACTCGGCCGAAGCGGCCGTCCTGCGCAGCCACCTGGAATGGATCTGCGAGCTGCCGTGGAACAAGCGGACCGAGGAGAAGCTCGATCTCGCCGAAGCCAGACGCATACTCGACGAGGACCATCACGGCCTTCTGAAAGTGAAAGAGCGCATGCTGGAAGTGCTCGGCGTGCGCAAGCTCAAGCCGGAAGGGCGCAGCCCGATCCTGCTCTTCCTCGGGCCGCCCGGCGTGGGCAAGACGTCGCTGGCGCGCAGCATCGCGCGGGCGATGGGCCGCAGCTACGCGCGGATTTCGCTGGGCGGCGTGCGCGACGAGGCCGAGATCCGCGGCCACCGCCGCACGTACGTGGGCGCGCTACCGGGCCGAATTCTAATGGGCATCAAGCAGGCCGGGACGATGAACCCCGTCTTCGTCCTCGACGAGGTGGACAAGCTCGGGTCGGACGTGCGCGGTGATCCGTCGTCGGCGCTTCTGGAAGTCCTCGATCCCGAGCAGAACCACGCCTTCAGGGATCATTATCTCAACCTCGATTTCGATCTGAGCCAGGTCTTCTTCATCGCCACCGCGAATACCCTGGACGGCATTCCGCACGCGCTGCGCGACCGGATGGAGATCGTCGAATTGTCCGGCTATTCCGAGGAGGAAAAGCTGGCCATCGCCGAGCAGCACCTGCTCCCGAAACAGCGCGCCGAGCACGGCCTCACCGCGGAACAGATCGAGCTGCCGCCGGCGACCATGAAAGAGATCATCGCCAGCTACACCCGCGAGGCCGGCGTGCGCGAACTGACCCGCGAGCTGGCGGCCCTGTGCCGCAAGGTCGCGCTGCAGATCGCCGAAGGAAAAGTCGCACACGCCCGGCTCGAGCCGCGCGATCTGCAGAAATTGCTCGGCGTTTCCCGTTTCGACGCCCTCGCGACCGAGCTGGAAGAGACGGTGGGCGGCGCCACCGGCCTCGCCTGGACGCCGTGGGGCGGCGACATCCTGCGCGTCGAGGTCACCGCCATGCGTGCCGGACGGGCCAAGGGCCTGATCCTCACCGGCCAGCTCGGGGCGGTGATGCAGGAGAGCGCACAGGCGGCATTGTCCTACATCCGCTCACGTGCGGCGGCGTGGGGTGTGGCGGCGGACTTCTTCGACCAGCATGATCTCCACCTGCATGTGCCTGCAGGCGCCATTCCCAAGGACGGTCCGAGCGCGGGTGCGACGATGGCGGCCGCGCTCGCCTCCCTGCTCACCGGACGCCCGTGCAGGCGGCGGGTTGCCATGACCGGGGAAATCACTCTGCGCGGAAGGATCTTGGCTGTGGGCGGTGTTCGAGAGAAACTACTTGCCGCCGCTCGTGCGGGGGTGGAAACGGTCTGCATCCCGCAAGCGAATGCGCGGGAGCTGTCCGAGCTTCCCGCCTCGCTGCAGCGGAAGCTCGAGATCCTGACGATCTCGACGCTTGACGATCTCTTCGCCCACGCACTCGTGGGCGGGGCGCCGGTGCCCAGAGTGGCCGTCGCGACTGCGGGGTGAACGGTTGCAGTTCAACACGGGTCAACGGGAGCTGACGCTCAAGATCGTCTATTACGGCCCCGGCTTGTCCGGGAAGACGACCAACCTGCGCGCTTTGTACCAGCGGATTCGGCCGGACCTGCGCGGCCATCTGATGACGCTGGATACAGCCGACGACCGCACCCTCTTCTTCGATACGCTTCCGCTCATCTTCCGGGCCGGCAACCTGAAAGTGAAGCTCAAGCTCTTCACCGTGCCGGGGCAGGTGATGCACAACTCGACCCGTCGCATCGTGCTGCAAGGAGCGGACGCCATCGCCTTCATCGCCGACAGCCAGCCCAGCAAGCGGCAGGAGAACTACAAGTACTGGCTGAACATGGTGGAGAACCTGAAGGCCAACGGCCTCTCCATCGAGACGCTGCCCAACGTGGTGCAGTGGAACAAGAAGGACCTGGGCGACGACTCGACCGTCGAAGCCATCGACAAGATGCGCAAGGAGAACAAGCAGCCGGTCTTCGAAGCGGTGGCCGTGCGCGGCGAGGGTGTGGTCGAGACCTTCCTCGGCCTCGTCGACCTCACCTTCGAGCAGATCGACAAGCACTACCTACTCTCGGACAAGCTCGGTTTGGACCGGCGCCAGTTCGTCGAGGAGGTTAGAAGGTGCCTCGTGGATGCGCCGTCGATGCCGGTTGGAGCAGCATAAGTGGCCGAGAGCATCCTTCAAAAGCAACTGGTGCTCGGCGAGCTGCTCGACCTGCCGAGCTTCACCGGCGTCTGCAAGACGTTCGTGGACCTGTACAAGATCGGCCTCAAGGTCTTC
>VBLM01000301.1 GCA_005879095.1 Deltaproteobacteria bacterium | reverse complement strand
GACATCGGCAAGACGCCGCTGACCGTTCCACTGCTCCCGGGTCCGCACACGATCGCGGTCACCACCGCCGACGGCCGCGGCACTGAACAGCAGCTCGACGTCAAGCCGGGCAAGAAGAAGCAGGACATGCTGGTCGAGCTGCGCAACGCCGGCGGTCCGGCCACGCTCTCGGTCCAGAGCGATCCGCCCAACGCCAACGTCCTCGTCGACGGCGCGGTGATGGGCCGCACGCCCTTCCAGGGCGAGCTCGCGCCGGGCGAGCACGTGGTTGCGGTCGAGATGGACGGCCGCATGCGCGAGGAGCGCAAGCTGATCGCCCGCGAGGGCCGCGACGCCAACGTCTCGTTCGCCCTCGCCGCGCTGCCCAAGTCGCCGGCGCTGGCGGTCGAGTCGGAGCCGATCGGCGCGCAGGTCATCCTCGACAGCAAGGAGCGCGGCCGCACACCCTTCCTCGTCCCGCTGGAAAAGGGCAAGCACGAAGTCGTCTTGAAGCTCGAAGGCCACCGCGAGGTCGGCACCTTCTTCAGCATGCCGGCCGATCGCGACCTCTCCATCCGGCTCGATCTCCCCGTCGGCCAGGGCACCGGCTCGCGCCTGACCTTGACCTCGCTTCCCTCGGCGGCGGCGGTTTCCATCGACGGCAAGGAGATCGGCATCACGCCATGGTCGGGCGAGATCCGTCCCGGCAATCATAAAGTTTCGGTCGCCGCCAACGGCTTCGTGAAAGAGGAGCGGATCGTCCAGGTGCAGCCGAGCCGCGATTCGGACGTCACTTTCGCGCTCAACCGCGCTCCCGGTCCGGGCAAGCTGCACATCGAGACCGAGCCGCCGGAAGCGGTGGTCTCGATCGACGGCAAGCAGGTGGGCACCTCTCCCTACACCGGCGAAATGGCGCCGGGCGACCACCAGCTCGAAGTCTCCAACGAAGGTTACAAGACCATCGCGCAGGACCTCTCGCTGGATTCCGGCCAGCAGCTTTCGCTCAAGCTGGCGATGCAGCCGGCCCAGGCCGGACAGGTTCCGCCGCTGGTGGCGGTGGCCTCCGATCCGCAGGGCGCGCAGCTCTTCCTCGACGGCAAGCTGGTCGGCCCGACGCCGATCAAGGCCCGCTCCACCCCCGGTCCGCACGAGATCAAGCTGGCGCTGGACGGGTACACGTCGCGCACCGGCAAGATCAACCTGCCGGACAGCCGCGACTTCGAGCTGCGCATGGCCATCTCGCTGCGGCCGGTCCGCGGCGTCGAGGAAAGGCACGAAGCGCCGACCTCGAAAGAGCTGGCCAGGGCGCAGATCGCCTCCGCGCACGCCTGCTCCAAGACCGGCGACTACGAGTGCGCCATCAAGGGCTACCAGAAGGCCTACGAGTACGAGCAGAACCCGCTGCTGCTCTTCAACATCGCCCAGATGCGCCGGAAGATGGGCAACTTCAGCGATGCTCAGCGCGGGTACCAGGCCTTCCTCAAGGAAGTGCCGCCCGGGCAGGAGAAGCTCAAGGACGAGGCGCAGAAGCAGCTCGCCTTCTGCGAGCTGAAGCTGAAGCCGGGCGAGGGCAGCACCGCGGTGGCGCTCGCGACCAGGCCGGGCCAGACGGTGCCGGCGGCGGCCACGTCGCAAGGTCAGGACGAGGAAGACACCGATCCGCCGATCATGACGCACGAGGCGGTGAAGAAGACGCTGCGCGGGCAGCCGATCCGGCTGACGGCGCGGGTGATGGACGAGCGCTCCGGCGTGGCCACGCCGCAGGCCTGCTGGCGCAACCTCTACAAGAAGGACTTCGAGTGCCAGCCGATGGGCAAGATCGGCGAGGACGAATACGGCATCGAGGTCCCGGCCAAGGCGGTCAACGACGGCTTCGCCTACTACCTCGAGGCCTACGACAACAACGACAACGGCCCCGCCCGCAGCGGCGCGCCGGAATTGCCCAACTCGGTGGCAGTCGAGGACGCGCCGCCTCCCAGGCCGCCGTCCGCGGTGGTGGCGGTGGCAACCGAAGTTCAGCCGACCACGGTGGGCAAAGCGCCTTCCGACGCGCTACCGACCGATTCCAACTTCGCCGAAGGCCGCGGCCCCACGGTCAAGCCGCCGGAGAGCAGCCACGTGCTGCGCTGGGTGATGCTGGGTAGCGCAGTAGCGGCGGCCGGCACCTCGGTCGGGCTCCATTTCCACGCCAACAGCCTCGCGCCGGACCTGAGCAACTCGCAGTACACCGGCGACAAGACTGCCCTGAAGAACCAGATCGACGCCGAGTCGTCGGTCTCCAACATCCTGATCGGCGTCACGCTCGCATTCGCGGTCGGCGCCGTCGCCTTCTGGAACTTCTAGCGAGGGCCACCATGAACCTGCGCGCAACGCTCCTCGCCGCACTCGCCGCCGCCGCCTGCAGCATTACGGTGCCTCCGCAGTTTTCCTGTCCTGACCCGGGCAAGTCCAACGGCTGCGGGACCGGCGAGGTGTGCGGGCCTGACAACCTCTGCACAAAGGTGGTGAACTGTCTCACCACCGAGTCCCGCTGTAACGGCGTCTGCACCGACATCGTCTCGAACCGCGAGCACTGCGGCAACTGCGACACGGTCTGCTCCCCCAGCGAACAGTGCGCCGCCGGCCATTGCCAGCCGTTCTGCGCCGCCGGCCAGACCGCCTGCGCGCAGACCACCGGCGGGTTCATCTGCGAGAACCTCTCCAACGACCGCGCCAACTGCGGCACCTGCCGGAACCAGTGCCCGCAGGGCCAGGTGTGCGACGGCAGCGGCCACTGCGGCATCGAGTGCCTGCCCCACCTGACGAACTGTGGGCAGATCTGCCTCGATCTGAGCAGCGACGACGCCAACTGCGGCGCCTGCGGTAACGTCTGCGCCACTGGCACCCACTGCGTGACGCCGACCAACGGCAATCCGGCCTGCACCGTCATCTGTACGCCGGGCCAGATCCAGTGTGCCGATCCGGTCACCGGCGCGAGGAGCTGCGTCGACCCGACCAAGGACCGAGATTACTGCGGCGGCTGCATCGGCGCGGGCGGCAGAAAGTGCGACGCCGGCAACATCTGCGTCAACGGAACCTGCACGCTGAGCTGCCCGGCCGGCCTCACCAACTGCGGCGGCAAGTGCGTCGACACGACCAGCGATCCCAACCACTGCGGCGCGGACGCGAGCTGCGCGGGCGGCGCGGTCTGCACCTCCGGCCAGGTGTGCACGAACACCGGCCCCGGCGGCGCCGGCCAGTGCGTGCTGCAGTGCCCGGCCGGCCAGAACGCCTGCGGATATCCGGCGTGGAACTCGAGCACCGCGTACTTCGCGGGCAACCGCGTCACGAGCGGCGGCAACCTCTACCAGGTCGTCTCCGACGGCACCTCCTCGGGCGCCGTCGCGGTGAGCGGCACCGGCTCGAGCATCACCGACGGCACGGTGGTTTGGAAGTTCGTCTCCGCCGCGCCGGCCAGCGCGAACCAGTGCATCAACTTGCAGTCCGATCGGAACAACTGCGGCGCCTGCGACGATGTGACCAACGCCAAGGCCTGCGGCAGCGGGCAGGTCTGTCTCGGCGGCGCGTGCGTGGTCTCGTGCGCCGCCGGGCTGACGCAGTGCAACGGCACCTGCGTCGACACGCACAACGACCCGGCCAACTGCGGCGGATGCGGCGTCTCCTGCTCGGCACCGGGCAGCGGCGGACCGGTCTGCGGCAACGGCGCGTGTGGCGTCTCGTGCCCCGCGGGCGAGACCACCTGCGGCGGCAAGTGCGTCGACACGCTGACCGATCCGAACCACTGCGGCACGACGCCGACCGCCTGCGGCGTCGTCTGTGCGGCCGGACAGGTCTGCGCCGGCGGCGGCTGCACGCTCACCTGCCCGAGCGGGTCGGTGGCCTGCAACGGCAAGTGCGTCGATCCGCTGCACGACAACGGCAACTGCGGCGCGGACGCGAGCTGCGCCGGCGGCATTCCTTGCGCGGCGGGAACCTCCTGCCAGCCCGTCAGCGGCGCCGGCAAGTGCGTCGCCACCTGCGCCGGCTCGACGTGCAATCCCGGCGCGGCGAACGCCTACTGCGCCGACTTCGCCAACGACGCGATGAACTGCAACGGCTGCGGAAAGATCTGCGGCCCGGCCGGCGCGATCGCTGCCGGTTACCCCAACGCGCGCGCCTTCTGTTCGCAGAGCGCCTGCGGGGCGGCCTGCAGCGGCACGTTCGCCGACTGCAACGGCGACCTCGAAGACGGTTGCGAGATCGACCTCTCCAACGACGCGGCGCACTGCGGGACGTGCCTCAACGCGTGCCCGGCCGCCGACAACGCGAATCCGTCGTGCGCGAGCAGCAACTGCGGGAGCGGCTGCCAGTCCGGGTTCGGCAACTGCGACAACGACCTGGCCAACGGCTGCGAATCGGATCTCTCTCACGACGCGCAGAATTGCGGCGGCTGCGGCGCCGCCGCGTGCTCCGGGTCGACGCCGTACTGCAGCGGCGGCTGCGTGACCTCAGCCAACTCCGCCGGGGTGCAGGAGAACCTCTCGCTGGCGGCCGTCGTCGCCGAATTCCAGGGCACCTCCTGCCCGAACGGCACGCAGGTGATGGTTGCCTGCGCGGCGCCGGGCGCCTCGACGTTGGTCGCCGCCGCGTTCGGCCCGCGGGCGAGCGTCTTCGCCGGCGGCTCCGCCGGCAGCGTCGCCTTCTACGTTCCCGGCGGCGGCGCTCCGGCGTTCGGTTTCGCCCCTCTGGGCGCGACCACGACGTTCTCGACTTTCGACACGGCGGGCAGCGCCGCCGACGGTTTCAGCGGCGGGTTCGGCAGCCAGCGACTGAGCTGGTCGATCGCTTCCGCCCAGCTCACCGCCGGCGGACGCTGCGGGGACCGCGTCGGGCTCTCCGCAACCAGCAACTACCAGCGGCTCGTCTTCACGAAGTGACCGAGGCAACCATGACGCGGGCATCGTTCCTCATCGCAATTGCGCTCTCCGCTGCGGCCGCAGCGCAGCAGCCGCCTCCGGCGCAGCCGCTTCCGGCCGACGCGGCAAAGGCCAGGGAGCAGCCGAAGAAGAAGGGTAAGGCGAAAACCGCGAAGAAGAAGGCCGCGCCGGCCGCGCTTCTGCTCCCGGGTGCGGCCGCTCCGGCCGCCGCGGCGCCGCCGCTGAAGCTGCCGGAGATGAAGATCGAGTCGAAAGCGCAGGACAAGGCGCCGGCCCCGCCGCCGCTTCCGCTGCCCGGCCTCGACGCAGCGCCGGCGCAGTCGGCCGAGAAGAAGGCGCCGCCCACGCTGCCGCTGCCGCTCCCCGAGGCGCCCAAGGCCGCGCCGGCGCAGCCGCCCGCAGCCACGGCGCAGAAAGCCGTTCCCGCGACCGCCCCGGCCGCGCCGCCCAAGGCAGCGCCCGCGGCCGGCGTGAAGACGCTCAGCGCGCAGGGTGAAAAGCCGGCCGCCGCCGCTCCGAGCGGAAAGCCGATGGCGGCGTCGATCGTCCAGGCCGGCGACCTGCGCCTGCGGCCCGCCTACGACAGCGATCTGTGGAACGTGCGGGGCTTCGTCGGCGGCGAGCGCAGCAGCGAGGGCAGCTACACCGACGCCAACTCGCGCAGCCGCCTCGGCCTCGAGGCCACCCGCTGGTTCAGCGGCCGCTGGCTGGCGCGCGGCGAGATCGATTGGCGGGCCTCGACGCAGGCCTACGTCCCGCTCCACAGCCCGACCCGGAGTCCGGTCGCGGTCGACGAGAACCGGTTCGACGTGATCGCCACCATCGGCTACGACCTCGGGCCCTCGATGCTGACCAGCGGCCGACTCGAGTTCACGCCGATGCTCGGCGTGCAGTACGTCGGCATCCGCAACCAGGCGTTCCCCAGCGATCTGATCGGCCCCGACGTCGGCGGGCGCGTGCGCTACGCGCTCTCGACCGCGGTGAGCGCGCACCTGAGCCTCGGCTACACCTTCAACCTGGCCGTCGCGTCGGTCCAGAACTCGGCCCTCAAGTCGCCCAAGGGCGATTTCAACGCCCGAGCGGGCCTCTTGCTGCCGCTCGCCGGGGGCTTCGGCCTCGAGCTCGACTACGTGAACGACGTCCTCGCCTTCGAAAACACCTATCGCGTGGCGCACGGCGCCGCGCTCGGCTTCGGCACCTCCTTCTAGAAAGGGCAACCGACATGGCGTTCACCTACCGCCGCCTCGCTGGGCTCCTCATCCTCGCCGCCGCCTATGGCTGCCCGACATCGGTCAAAGCTCCGGTCGTCAAGCTCGCCTCCGACACGATCACGGGCGTGCAGATCGGGCAGCTGGTCCGGCTCGACGCGAGCTCGTCGACCGACACGCAGCAGCGCGACCTGAGCTTCGCCTGGCAGTTCACCGCCATCCCGGTGGGCAGCGCGGGGGCGCTCAACGACGCGCATTCGGCGACCCCGAGCTTCCTCGCCGACGTCGACGGGGAATACGACGTCCAGGTGGTGGTGTCGAACGCCTTCGTCTCGGCGGCGGCGGCCACCGTCAAAGTGACGGTGAGCAAGTGCGGGGGCCGCGCCCCGGTGTTCGGCACGGCCGCCATCAGCGCCAAGGATGCGGCGCGTTCGACCATCACCGACAACTTCGCCGTCGGCGCGACGGTGGTCCTGTCCAGCGACGTGAGCGATCCCGACAACTCGACCACCGACCAGGTGTGCGCGAATTCACAGAACCAGGCGGTGTCGTACCAGTGGAAGGTCGTCGGTCAGCCGGCTGCCAGCAGCGCCACCCTGAACAACGCGACCGCGGGGTCACCGAGCTTCGTC
>VBLM01000300.1 GCA_005879095.1 Deltaproteobacteria bacterium | reverse complement strand
CGCCATCTTCCCTCTGCCGCACGTTAGGCAGGGGGCACGGGTAGGGGTTAAGGGGGCGGGGGTGGGAGGGCAGGCGCGGTCGTCCTCCAGGCGACAGATGGCGCCGGAAGGCCCGGGGCCTAGGTTTTACAGCATGGCGAGAGGAATCGGCGAGGATCCGAGGCGCAGCCCGGCAGCGAACCTGGCCCAGGTGGAGTTTCCCGCGACCCGGGACGATCTGGTGGCGACGGCGGAGGACAACGAAGCGCCGCGCGAAGTGATCAATTTCTTCAAGAGCTTGCCCAAGGAAAGGTACGCATCCCAAGAGGAAGCGCTGCGCGATTTCGCCGAAGCCGAGCGGCGGATGGCGAGCGGCAACGCCACCGATCCGCGCGCGCGGCGCGACGACATCGGCCGCGTCGCGGCGGAAGACGCGCCCGATCCGCGCCACCCGTAGCCGCGGAAATCCCACCACCGCGCACGAAATGCTCTAGTATCCGCCTCTCAAGAGAGGGCCGCTTCGGTCCTCCGACACGAGAGGGGATGACATGCGCAAAGCGATTGGCATGGCGGCAGTCCTGCTGGCAGCGGGCTCTGCTTCGGCGGCGCCGGCGTACGGTACGGCGGGATGCGGCCTCGGATCGGTTCTCTTCGGCGCGCAACCGGGCTTCGTCCAGGTCGTGGCGGCCACCACCAACGGGATCTTCGGCAACCAGACGTTCGGCATCACCACCGGCACGTTGAACTGCGGTCCTCCGGCTACGCCTGCGGGCGCGCGGCTTTTCATCGACGTCAACCGCGAGGCGCTGGCCAAGGACATGGCACGCGGCTCGGGTGAGACCATAGCTACTCTCAGTCAGCTCACTGGCTGCCAGGATCCGAAAGCTGTCGGCGCGGCGCTGCAGAAGAACTTCAGCGCCATCATCCCCAACGAGAAAGTCTCCAGCGAAATCGTCGCCGACAACGTGCTGGCGACGCTGAAGGCCGACAAGCAGCTCTCCTGCTCGGCAATTTAACCGGACCCGTTTTCTGAATTTCACCATCGTGCTGTAGCGCGAATTCGGGAGATCCGGCGCCTGTGGCGCCTCCACCAAGGGGGAGCTCGCTCCCCCTTGGAACCCCCAACATCCGACGGTAGGCACATCTGAGCGCAGCGGGTAAAATTGCCGTGAAGGCGGGCGTCGTGGCGGCGGCCGCCCTCGCGGCTGCCGGCGCGCGAGCAGACACGTATCTGCAGGAATTGCAGGCCTCGGCGAGGGAGCAGCGCCTCGCCGAGGCTGCCGGCTGGCTCAAGCTGCTCCATTACGAGCGCGGATTGTTCGGCGGTTGGCACAGCGAGGCCGAGGCGAAGTTCTTTCTTTCGCCGCGCGGTCTTTCTGACCCGGCTACGGAGCTCGAGGCGACGCTCGCCGGCTTCTTTTCCGGGGCCGATGTGCAATGCCGGTTTCCGGCGCGGATGGCGTGGCTCAACGGTCGGCTGCATTTCGATTTCGCGCGGCTGCCTTTGGCGTCCTGCCCGAAGTTCGAGGAGTTCTACGCGAAGATAGCCGCGCGATCGGTCACGCTCGTCTTCTCTTCGTACTTCCTGAACAGCCCGGCGTCGGCGTTCGGCCACACGCTGCTGCGGCTCGACAAGGGCGACGAATCGGTCGCCGGAAAGCATTTCGAGCTGCTCGATTACGGCGTCAATTACACGGCGACCATAGATACCGGGAACGCGTTCATCTACGCAGTGAAGGGATTGTTCGGACTTTTCCCCGGACAGTTCAGCGCTATTCCGTATTTCTACAAGGTCCGTGAGTACAACGATTTCGAATCGCGCGATCTCTGGGAGTACGATCTTTCGCTGACGCCCGAGCAGGTCGCGCTGGTGGTCGCGCACATCTGGGAGCTCGGTTCGACGCAGTTTCCCTACTATT
>VBLM01000299.1 GCA_005879095.1 Deltaproteobacteria bacterium | reverse complement strand
AGGACGTGCCGGCCGCGCTGCCGGAAGGCTTTGTTTTGGCTGCGTTTCCGCTCCGTGACGACCCGCGCGATGCGCTGGTGGCGCCGTTTGCCCGCAGCTTCGATCGCCTGCCGCGCGGGGCGCGGGTCGGGACCAGCTCGCTGCGGCGGGCGGTCCAGTTGCTGGAGGTGCGGCCGGATCTGGTGATTGTGCCGGTCCGCGGGAACGTGCAGACCCGGCTCGCGCGCGCGACTGGTGGGACGGTCGTCCGCGGCGGGATCGAGAAGCGGCCGGCCGATGGCGATCCGCAAGGTCCGCTCGACGCGGTCGTGCTCGCGCTCGCCGGCCTGCGGCGGCTTGGGCTCGAACAGCACGTGACGGAGGTGCTGCCGCTCGAGCTGTCGCTGCCGGCTCCGGGCCAAGGCGCGCTGGCGATCGAAGCCGTGCGCGGATCAGCCGGCGACACCGCCGCGGCGCAACTCGACGACCGCGCCACCGCGCTCTGCGTGCGAGCGGAACGTTCGGTGATGACCCGGCTCGCCGGCGGCTGCACGGTGCCGCTGGCGGCCTACGCGGTTCTGGACGGATCGACCCTGTGGCTGCGCGCGGCGCTCGGCCGGCCCGAGGGCAAGGGCGTAGTGCGCGCGGAAGCCAACGGCCCCGCGACCGACCCTGACTCCCTCGGCCGCTCAGTCGCCGAAAAATTGGGGACACCCTGATGGGACACCCTAAACGGGGGCGAAAGCTCTTTTAAGGTGTCCCCGGAAGGTGTCCCCGGAGGGTGTCCCCGGAAGGTGTCCCCAAATTGCGCGTGCTTGTTACCAGGGCGGTGGAGGAAGCGGAAGAGCTGGAAAAGCTCTTGCGTGAGCGCGGGATGACGCCGGTGCGGTTTCCGTGCATTGCGTTCGAGGATGGGCCGGATTTGGCGCGGATCGCCGAGGCGGTCCGCGAAGGGCCGGATTTTATTGTGGTTTCGTCGCCGCATGCGGCGAGGCGGCTGCTCGAGTTGATTGGGCGGACATCGATCAGGAGCCGGTTTGCCGCGGTTGGGGAGGGGACGGCGCGGCTCCTGCCGGGGGACGTCGTGGTGCCGCGTGAAGGAACTGGCGCGGAGGCGCTGGTCGATGTGCTCGCGCCGCTGGTGCGCGGCAAGCGGGTGCTGGTCCCGCGCGCCAAGCGGTCGAATCCGGCGCTCGTCGACGGTCTCGTCGCCGCCGGCGCCACGGTCGAGGCGCTCACGTTGTACCGGACGGTCACGCCGAAGACGGCCGACCTCTCCCTCCTGAACGGCCTCGACGCGATCACGTTCGCCAGCGGGAGCGCGGTGCGCGGATTCGTCGAGCTCGCCGGGGCCGATGCCGCAAAGGGGGCCACCGTCGCCTGCCTCGGCGCCCAGACCGCCCGCGAGGCGGAGGTGGCCGGCATCCGTGTGGATGCGTACTCCGGCGGAAGCCTGCCTGAACTGTGCGACTCGCTCGCACTCGCCGTCACGGCTCGCAAGGGTTAGTCTCCCCGCGCGTGCAGGACAAGGACAAGCCGACCATTCTCATCGTCGAAGACGACGCCGACTGCCGCAGTGTCCTCCAGGACCTGCTGGAGCTGAACGGTTACACGGTCAAGACCTGCCCAGACGCGGGCCACGCCGTCGCCGCCGCCCGCGCCGCGCCCCCCGCGCTGATGCTGGTCGACTACATGATGCCGGACGCCGACGGTGGTTGGGTGGTCGAGCAGCTGCGCGAGACGGGCGGCAAGCTGGCGCAGATCCCCATCGTTCTCACCACCGGCTCCAACGAAGGGCGCGACATCGCCGACCGGCTCGGGGTCAGGTCGCTGGAGAAACCGTTCGACGTCAGCCGGCTCCTCGAGTTGGTGCGATCGCTGGTCCCGCAGGCATGACGCTCGCGGCCTCGGTGCCGGCTCCTCGGAAGGTCCCGGTCGGGCTCGAAGCGATCATTTTGTACAAATTGATCAAGGCCGTCCTCGAGGCCCTGCTCGGCATCCTGGCGGTGTGGCTCCTGGCCCGCGGCGCGGAGGCCGGAGCTGCCACCCTGGCCGAAGTCTTGCTCGAGCATTTCGCCGGCGGATGGGCGCTGGAGGTGGCCACCGTCATCGTGGTCATCGCCACCAGCGGGCACGTGAAGTTCGTCGCGTTCGCGGCCTTTGCCGACGCGGCCCTCTCGGCGGTCGAGGGTCTCGCCCTGCGCGCCGGCCGCTGGTGGGCGCCATGGCTGGTGGTGATCGCCACCGGCGCGCTCCTGCCCTGGGAGATCTGGGAAGTCGTGCGCCACCCGAGGTGGGGAAGGGTGGTCATCCTCCTCATCAACGTCGCGGTCGTCGCCTACCTGTTGCGGACGGTCGCGCGCGAGCACCGGGCGCAGAAGCTGGCGCGCACTGTTCGCGTGCTGACGCCGCCGGTTGACAGTCAGGTCGAGGGTCCCTAGCGTCCCGCATGCTGGCAGTCCTGATCGCCGCAGCGGCCGCGCTGCCTCCCGCGCCGAGGGAGGCGCTCCTCGACGACGCGCCTGCTCAGGTCACGGTCGCTCGTGCACAACCCCGGGGCGAGCCGCTCCGCGGCGTGGCCGAGTACGCGGCCGCGCTGGCGGCGTTCACGCTCGTCAATGCCGGCGGATCGGCGCTGCTTTCCGATTCGCGGGTGACGGTGGCCAAGGGCGGCAGCGTGTCGTTCAACGGGTCCCAGGCGTCGCTGGTGGGCGCCGGCGCGTGCTTCGTGCTCTCGCCGCTCGCCGCGGCGCTGACCTCGTGGCTGATCGGCAAGGGCAGCGACGAGTGGGACCCGTCACTCGGCTGGGCCACGCTCGGAGCGTACGGGACGTCGCTGGCCGCGGTCGGCGCGGGGCTCGGCCTGGCGGCGATGAACGTCGATCGCGGCGCGGCCGTCGCGGCGAATACGGCGCTCTACCTCGCCGTCCCGCTCGGGACCGTGCTGGTGCAGAACGCCACCAAGTCGCCGCGCCCGTGATTCACCCGTACGCGGCGCCGCCGGCGTAGAGCCCGTAGATGGCGGCCCAGCCGATGGCCAGCAGCACGAAGAAGAACAAAAGCGCGATCCGTTCCATCCAGGCGATGCCGGACTTGCTGACCGTCACGCCCCAGCCCATCGAGAGGAACGACCAGAGCCCGTTCGCCAGGTGGTACGCGATGGCCAGCACGCCGAGGACGTAGACGACGAGCGTGGGCGTGTGGAACCGGATCTCGCGCGAGATGTCGGCGAAGACCTCGGGATGGCCGCGGATGAACCGCGGCTCGAACCACGCCAGGTAGAGGTGTGCGCCGAGGAACAACAACAGCCCGATCGCCGACAGCCGCTGCACGATGTAACGCAGGTTGGAGAACCAGCCGATGCGCACGTTGGGACGGCTGCGCACCATGCGGATGATTCCCCACACCGTGTGCCAGAGCAGCGGGCCGAGCACGAGCGCGAAGACCAGCGCCTCGCTCGCCGGGCTCGAGTGGCTCGTCACCGCCTGCTGCCACTCTTCCGGCGAGCTGTAGGCGGCGAGCTGGTTCCAGAGGTGGACCAGCGTCCAGACGCCGACCGGCAGGAACGCGAACAGCGACCCCAGCCGCGCCAGCATGAAATCGCGCGCGGTCGACCGCGCGTCGGCGGGTACGCTGCGGTCGGGCTGATCGGTCGTGAGCGGGAGCGCCATGGGCGGCCTGAGTAGAGCCTCGAACTCGCGCTGTCAAGGCAGCAGCGTTCCCTCGAGGGTCGAGCAGAAACTGGTCTTGAACCGCCCGTAAAACGGGTGCGCGGTGCCGCTGTTGTAGGGGTCGTCGAAGCCGAGGCTGAAGCTGCCGGTCGCGTTGCCGCCGTTGTCGGCCCAGTTGGTCAGTGCGATGTAGCTGTTGTTCAGGGCGTGGAACGGCGTCGTCGGCTGTTTTCCGGAGGTAGCTACGATTTCGGCGGCGGTGGGGGCGTCGGTGCCTTCGCGACCGATGATGAACGTACCGAGGTAGCCGAGCGGAACCATCATGATCAGCGCTTCGTAGGCTTCGGGCGCGCTGCGGAAATAGTCGCGGTGGGCAGCGAGGATGTCGCACAGGCCCGGCCGGTCGCTCATGATGATCACGCCCATCGGGCTGCCGACGGGGTTGCCGGCGGCGTCGCGGAGCGTGGCGACGCCGTGGATCGAGCTGCCGATGTTGTCGAAGATCACGTCCGGCGTGGTGGCGCCCGAAGCGACGCCCCCGACGATCAGGTTGTCGTTGTTGCCGCACGCCGCGGCAAGGACGAAGAGGGCGGCGAGTTTGCGCATCGGAGACACATTAGCAGCTAGTGCAATCCAGATTGCATAACGCCTGGACGGTGTGTAGGAACGCGGATTCATGAACTGGACGGACGTCGCAGGCCAGGATCGGGCGGTCCGGGTGCTCCGCAGCGCGCTGGTGCGAGATCAGGCGCATCACGCCTACCTGCTCGCCGGGCCGGCGGGCGTCGGCAAGGAGCTGCTGGCGCGGGTATTCGCGCTCGCGGCCAACTGCGAGGCCGAACAGCCGGAGGCGCGGCCGTGCGGGGTCTGTTCGCATTGCCGGGCCATCGCGCGGGGCAATTTTCCCGACGTGATGTGGGTGATGCCGCAGTCGGAGATGGTCGCCCGCGGCTTGATTTCGCGGGCCGATCTGGAGACGGCGCCCTCGAAGGAGATCCGGGTCGACGAAATCCGCGCGCTGGCCAAACGGCTGTCGCTGGCGGCGCTGCGCGGGCGG
>VBLM01000298.1 GCA_005879095.1 Deltaproteobacteria bacterium | reverse complement strand
AACTACAGGACATTCCGACCCGAGCCCGGCGGCGAACGCGCGCAACGCGGGTTGCATCGGCGGATCGGACGAACGCAGGTGCAGGTAGATCTCATTCTCCACCAGGACGTGCGGCTCGTCATCGAAGGCAGCGACGATCCGCGCGTGGTCTTCGGGCGGCAACGCGCGGTCGACGACGAGGTGCGGAAAAGGTTTCGCGCGCCGGTACCGGCTTGCAGCGTCCGCCGGCCAACGGATCATCGCGCGATGCCGCAGGCCTGCGCGACGTCGTCCCGATAGCTCAGCCAGAGTTCCAGGGCGCGCTCCATCGTCTCGACGACGCGCTCCTCGAGCGGCGGCGGGGTGTGATCGAGCACCATCTTCCAGGCATCGAGCCGGTGGCCGCCCTCCACCTTCTTGTGCACCCGCTGCAGCTCGAGAAATCTGGCATCTACGCCGTGGATCCGGACCAGCGGATGCTGCCGGATTTTGGATTCGATCTCCGTATCCGTCTCCGGCTCGTTCTCCTCCAGCTCGCGGCGCTCGTTGACGCTGCCCTCGACGAAGATGGTCAGGACCGCGGCCCCGATCACCCAGCGATCGGCGGCGCTCCAGTCGTCGAGCGCGTCGCGGTACGCCCTCGCGCCCGGCAGTAGCTCGACCCTGGTGAACGCGGCGCGGTCGAATCCGCAGCCTTCCATCATCCGCAGGAACAGCTCGGGATGCGACGTCGTCCCGCTGATGCCGCCGGTCTGCTCCTCGTAGATGTTGGCGGCGAGCATCGCGCGCACCTCTTGCGGCGTCTCGCGATGGCCCCAGACCCGAGCGAGAAGCTGAGGAAAATCGCGCACGTACACTTCCCATTCCTGCTGGAAATGGGGC